>JAFVUZ010000235.1 GCA_017502435.1 Lentisphaeria bacterium | reverse complement strand
CTGAACCGGAGTCGCCCTTTTTGGCAGAGTTGTTCAAACCGATGACAAATTCGCCCTTCCACTCCCGTTTCAAGGCGGCAAGTTCAGCGGCACTTCCGCGGATGATCTCTTCGTGGAATTTTGTCGCCTCCCTGATGAGAGCCAGACGGCAGTCGGGGGCGATTTCAGCAATGGCGGCAAGCGATTTGCTGATCCGGTAGGGGGATTCAAAAAAGAAGTTCGTCATGCCGGAGTCAAGCATTTCACGCAAAAACTTATCCTTCTGTCCGGATTTGACGGGTGCAAAAGCACGAAAGGCAAATTTATCCACCGGCAGAGCCGAAGCTGTCACCGCAAAAGTCAACGCTGAAACGCCGGGGATGACCGTCGGTTCAACGCCCTGTTCCACGGCGGTTCTCACCAGCAGAAACCCCGGATCGGCAACCGAGGGCGTTCCCGCATCTGAAACAAGAGCAACGGATAAACCGTTTTTGACCTGTTCAACAAGTTCCGCAACTTTTCCGTGTTCGTTGAAAGCGTGACAGCTGACCAATTGTTTGCCGTGAATCTCAAAGTGGCTCAACAGCTGGCGTGTATGTCTGGTATCCTCAGCGGCGATGATATCCGCCTCTTTGAGAATACGCAAGGCACGCAGAGTCAGATCTTCCATATGTCCGATCGGCGTGCTTACAATATAAAGATTTCCCATGATTTTTCCCCTTTTTCACAATATAACGTTAAAAGGAGAAAAAGTCAACACAGGAAATATAAAAACCATGGTTACGCAAATTAAAACGCGTGACCTTAACAACAATATCTACGCAACTATAAATAAATTGCCGGATGTTATGGAAAGGCTCTGTTCCCTATACGGGTAGATAATTACCCGTAGGGTATTGTTCTTACTTTATAAAATACTTCGCTTTTCTCCTATGAGAGAACATTTGTCAAGTTATATTTGCAAAAAAATCGTAAAATATTGAGATAATCAGCAAAAGATGATTCAAAAAGGTGTGCTTTTGTCTTGCTCCTATTCGCGTTCTGTAATGCCTCTGCCTGGAAGCGACGCCTGATAAATGTCCGTCCGGATGTCTCAATCTTGAAGACAATCTTTTTTTGATATTGGCTATATCTGATTCAGAAAAGCGCAGAGATCATCAGGACTGGACAAAAAGCAATTCCTTGAAAATCTTCCTTTGTTGATTTTTATCCTTATGTTTTCTTTTATCGCTGCATAAACTATATTTTTAAGCGGATTTAACTTTCTTGCGGTTGATTTTGAAATGCGGATCATATGCTACGTCCGGATTTCTCCACAAAGCCAACATCGTAATTGCCAACTTCCGAGCAACAGCGACCTTTGCTTTCTTCCGGGCAATTCCTCCACCTCGTTGAGCAATCCGCTTGCCGAAATCCTTAAGATCACAATCTTCTCCGAATGGACCCATTATGTACTGCGCTCCCTGCACAAGCAACCGTCTTAAAAGTTTGTTTCCGCATTTGGATATTCCAAGTTGCTTATCTACATCGCCGGACTGGTCTCGTTTTGGAGCCAATCCGGT
>JAFVUZ010000234.1 GCA_017502435.1 Lentisphaeria bacterium | reverse complement strand
ATGGAATCAATCTCAAATGTAAAGTGATAAAAGTATGAGTTCAGAATTGGTGAAACTTGCAGAAAAAAAGGTTTTTATCTTGTAAAATAGCCTATCAGGATGTATATTACGCAAGACGATGTGATAACCAACTATGGAGGTGAACTTCAGAAATACAGCAGTGATTTGTTTATAACATAGCCGTTTTATACGGTGCATATATATCGTGTCTTCCCCAACAAACCCCGCCAGGTTACTTTTTATAAAGACAGCGATGACAGCATTTCGGACCGCAAGGATTTTACGGCCCGATCTGTTGCGCTGTCGTAGGCTCTGGCGGGCCTTGTTGGGGACAATGGATCGTGGCCGTTCTTTTTTTTGCTGCGATACATCAATCCCTCAAGGTTCGCAGCATGAAGCATCTACGGAAAACAATCTTTTTCAAGTTATTTTTTTGCCTGCAATTTTTATCATTGCTGGTTCCTGTTTTCTGCAGTGCCGGTGAAAACTCCGGGTTTGATAATCTACTGTTAGGAAATCCCGGCAAAGCAGATGTTGTCATTGACAGGCAGGGGTTTGCCGTAGGTTTTTCCAATCAACACCGCCAGCCGTTATGGGTGATCTACAAACTTACAGCCGCTGAATTACAGACTCAATCCCATAAAAGATCTAACCGTTTCAAACGCGATCCCTTGATTCCCCGCTCCGCTACTCCAAAAGAATATACCCGCAGCGGCTTTGATCGGGGACATCTTGCCCCTGCTGCCGATATGGCGTTTTCACGACAAACGATGCTTGATAGTTTTCTGATGAGCAATATGTCTCCTCAGCTTCCCGGATTTAACCGGGGCGTTTGGAAAAGGCTTGAGGAACTGGTAAGAACCATAGCGCTCAAGGAAAAGGAGATTTATGTTGTGACCGGAGCCATATTCCCGTCGCCAGAGGAAGCAAAACATCTGCCTGCCGGACGCATTACTATTCCCAAAGCATTTTATAAAGCCATTTTTGATTTGACTCCACCAGTAAAAATGATTGCTTTTATCATTCCGCACTGCTCTTCAAATCAACCTTTGCAGGTGTTCGCGGTCAGTGTTGACGAAGTTGAAAAACAGACAGGTCTGGATTTCTTTTCCAAACTTCCGGATGATCAGGAAGAAAAGCTTGAGGCAATGGTAAATATCAAATTATGGATGTTTTTATGAGGTGTGATTTGTATAATTTATAGCATAAAGTATCTTCATATTTCAAGAGATTTATTTCTTTAGTTTGAATATTGAATTTGGGGAGATATATTATAGTAACGCAGTTACAACTTTGGAGTTTCAATGAAAAAATATAATATCCGGAGAATCAAGCATCTGATTGCGATGCTGAAAGAAAACCGTTATCCTAATTTTCCACGCTTTGTCGCGGAAATGAAAAAGATGGATATCGCCGGAGTTTGTAAACTTTCCAGCCGGACTTTGCTGCGTGATATTGCTTTCCTGAAATCAGAATATAATGCCCCCATTGAGTACGATTACAGCAATAAAGGTTATTATTTGACTATTCCGGATTGGAGTATTGATATTCCGTTTCTTGAAGATGATGAAATGCAGTCGGCTGTTCTTGGTGCAAGAATCGCTGAAAATATAATGCCGCCCCCGGTAAAAGAAAAAATGCGTTCCGCTGTGGATTCGCTTCTTGCCGTAAATGAGAAAGGGTTGGATGAATATACCCAACTTCTTTCTCTGGTAGCACTGGGCTCAAATACCGTCATAGAACCTGAAATTTTCGACACCGTTTTTCGTGCGTGGCAAAAACAGCAATGTCTGTATATCACCTATGAACAGATCATGGGTAATATTTCAGAACGGATCATTGAACCTCACGCCCTGGTCTTTTATGAGGGGAACTGGTATTTGAAAGCTGTTACCCGCAGTAAAAATGGTTCTTCGATCCCGCAAAAAGAAAGAAAATCTGTAACCTTCGCAGTACACCGTATACAAAAAGCTGCAATGTGCCGGGAAAAATTTACACCTGACCGCAAAATCATAGGTGCCGTTAACCGACGGGAGATTTTTGATTTTCCGGTGGTAAAAGACATTGAGTTGCGCTTGGGGATAGAAGCATATAAATTTGTCGGGGAACAGTTTGATGTAACAGTGCAGCAGAAGGACGGTGATCATTTTATCGTAAAAATTGCTGCTGCACCTGAATATAAAATCGTTAATTACATCCTTTCCGAAGGCGGAGATGCTGAATTGCTCAATCATCCGGAACTCGCAGCCGAGGTCATAAAACGAGCAAAACAAACTATAAAAGTTCACAATGGCACAAAAAAATAACAAATTTTCTTCTTTTCTGTTTCACTGTGACAACTTTTGTCGCAGTCGGGGGGCTATAATATACGCAAAGCTGCATTGTCCGCCGGCAATGTAAAGTAATTTTGATGTGGAAATATTTAATAGAAATGAGGAGACTTATGAACAATAAATATCATCCATTGGTTTTATATGCAAAAAAACAATTAGATGCCGGGGAACAGAATGTTCATCTTATAGAAAATCACCCGGAGTTGGATGAGTTTATTTCCCCATTGGGTAAATATCCTCATGCCTATGTTTTGGCCTGCATAATGGACCGACAGGTTAGTGCAGAAAACGCTTGGATTATTCCATACAATATAGGCAAAGCAATTGGAGGATTTGAAATATCTGATTTACAGAAATTGTCAAAAGATGAAGTAGTTTCATTATTTTACAAGACCAGTAAACACAGATACAAAAGAGAAATGGCAGAAAACTTCTACTCAGCAGTTCAAAAAATTATCCATCAGTATGGTGGAGATGCCAGAAAAATTTGGAATGACACTCCCCCAAGTGGAATGCTGATATGTCGTTTTTTACAGTTTGATGGTGTCGGAATTAAAATTGCGACAATGGCTGCCAATATTTTGGCTCGCCAGTTTAAGGTTGAGCTAAAAGATAAAAGCAGCATTGATGTTTCACCGGACATACATATCATGCGGATTTTTTACAGATCAGGATTGATATCGTCTGAAAAAGCAAAAGAGGAAGCTATTTATATGGCAAGAGCATTATACCCGGAATATCCCGGGATTGTTGATTACCCGTGTTGGTATATCGGCAGAACTTTTTGCCATCCTCATAATCCGAATTGCACAGAATGTCCTTTGAGTGTTTTTTGTAAAAAGGTTACACAATCTTTTAATCAAAAGAACAACAACGCTTGACATTTTATGTCCCATAGCTTATGTTCATTCAGATAGAAATGTGAGGATGCAATATGGCAGAAAAAAAACAGCATGGCGGCGATTGGTTTGATAAAATACAGGCTCATAATAGAAATGTAGCTCTTGACAGGCAAGCACGTGCTGCAGAGGAAACAGCCCGACAAGCAGAAATAGACCGGCGGCAAAATGAGCAACACAGACGCAGACTTGAAGAACTTGAAGAGAAACGAGCGACTGATGAAGCGGCGCGTTTGCGACTTGTCCAGGACGAACAGGAAAAAAAAGAAATAGCGAAATATGAGAATACAAAAATTTATAATCTCTTTCGCAGACTTAAGGAGATCGAGGTTGCATCGACTCCGGGGCAAAAATATTTGCTTATCCGGGAGCTGAAAAACGAAGCAGAGGCTATTGATTTAGAGGCTGTATTAGATATTTCTTATAAGGATAGATTTTTTGAAACAATAGATGCTCTTAAAATCGCTCTTGACAAATTATATGCGGAATGTGGAAAGAATGCCACATTTTTCAAAGAGTATGAAGCTGTCATGGAAAAATCCAAAGACGAAATATCTTCGCTTTCAGAAATAAGATCTTTTGAAAATGTTGTTGAGTCCTTAAAAATATTTCCTGAATTGTTAACCCCGGTCTTTGATGATTACAGGAAACGCATAAATGTTTTTTTAGAACGAGCATCAAAAGCAAAATCTTTTTTTGAAATATTTAAGTCTAAATCACCTGAATTGTGCTATGATAGATTAAAAGGAGCAATTGCATCAAAGTACAATATTCCGACATCTATTTTTTCAGAAGAAGACTACGATTCTCTTGAAACGCTTTCGATAGAAAATGAAAATTTGGAATTTGTAAAAGAAGCGATGATGGAGGTTGTTCTCGATGATTCTATCCCATCAGAAGAGCTGCAACCACTATTTGATTTTCTTGCTGAACAATCATCCACCACAAAAATTGTGATTGAAACCTATCGGCGAGAAAAGGCACTGGAGAAACTCGCTCAAGATATTGCAAAGAAGAAAGAGCAAAAAGAACTTAATGAAATGAGGGCTATCTGTAAATTAATTACGACTCCCGAAATAATGTTAAAATTCGATATCCCCAATGACGATGATGTAGAGAATTCCGTGGTTGCTAAAGCTTGGCATAAGACTTTGGGAACCATTTATACTGTAATCATCTTTTATCGAGATCATGTTCGCTGGTTAACAGACAACAAGTCTTCATTTTCTGTATCATGGGATGATTTAGTCCACTCCTGGGAACGCGATTTTAAGAAGGGTGGGTTCATTCGTTTGCCTGAATTTCGCGGACATAAAATTCATGACAATAGATGCGTGGAATTGTTTGAAAGACTTATTGCTTACAAAAAATCTATTATTGAGCAACAGGAAAAATCCATCATTCCTACTGTAGTTGTATCTGGATTTGATGAGGAATCTTCTGAAAATCCCACAGAAAAAGATTCTGGGAAAAATAATTTACCAGATGACACGATGGGGTTATTTTTCAACGTTGACGATCCACACATTTTCATGAATCCCAATATTCCCCCAACAAAACTGCGTAATGCCTTGGAATCTTATGCCCCCGGAATTGCTCCTGCTGATGTCCTTGTCCTTATTGATGATACAGTATTTGGAGGGGCCAAAGAAGGAATGATTATTACAAAAAGAAAACTTTTTAGCAAACAAATTTTGCAATCACCCATAGCAAGTGAACTTGTAGCAGAGACTAAAATTTCCCTCGTGCGTGATCGGGAACTCCATATTGATGGCAGAAAGGTTCATGTCTTTATTACTCCGAAAAAAAATTCTTTGCCACAGCTTATTGAAGCAATTGAGAAAATGTGCCAAAGTTAATATTAAGATGTGGCGACATCGGTAAAAACGGTGCCGCCTTTTTTGCGCTTTAAGGGGCGCGTCGCGGCAGTTGTTCAGCGGGACGACTCGGTGGTCGGAATCGCTCTGGCAAGCCCACAGTTGAAGCGGCGATCGAAAATTTCCGGCTGCCGTCTTTTCAGGTCGGCAAGATCAGCATCCTCAATTTTATCCCAATAAATGAATTCTTTTTCAAACTCCGGATGGAATTGCAGATAGTGGATTTGATAATTCAAGGGCCATTCCTCCGGAAGTTTCTCTTTCATTTTCTGTTTGATCACAGGCTGCCTTTTCGCCAGAAGAGTCCAATGATACGGCAAAAGGGTTGATATATCCAGTCGATCAAAAAATTCCGGGCGTTTCAAAAGCAGATTTCTGGCGGCACAACCAACCACTGTAGACAAATCACATCGTGCGGCAAACTCCGGACGATAGATGAGCAATTCTGCCAGAGAAAATTCTTCCAGATCAGCAATCCCGAGATAATCAGCCAGTAGGGGATGGGCAATAATTATATCGACTTTCTCCCGATGCGACAGAATAGATTTTTGTTTTTTGCTCATACGGCTGATAAAATCCGGGTGTCTGCGCAGCAATTTTTTCCAGCGGCGGCTATCCATCGTGCGCCAGTCGAAACGGTCTGCCAGTGCCGGATCGTTCAGTAAATGTTCAAAGGGGACAAAATTCATATAACGGCGGATCGTTCCCGGAGAGCATCCTGATTTCTCTGCGGAGAGCTGCACATTACCTTCACATTCACGCATTACACGGACAATACGCATCCGGGTAAGTTCATAAATATTATCAGTTCGCAATGCAGCAATTCTGCGACATCTTTTATTGAATTCCTGTATTTTGCAAATATTCATTTTTTCATTTCAACAGTGATTTTCACCGGGTTTTTCCGGATCGGTTTACTGTATTTGACTTCCATTTCCAGTTTACATACAAGTTTTCCGTTGACAAGTTCGTAATAATTCCAGTTGGCATTGTCCCACCCCAAAGAATGTTCAACGATCAAACCAATGCCTGCTTTGTAAAGAGTGCCGAAAAGTTCTCCTGCTTTGCGGTATCTGCCGTTATGTTTTTGCATTACTGCATAGCCTTTTCCGCCGGAGCCATTTTCGCCGTTGAAGATCAAAAGTTCATTGACTTTATCGCCGTCCAGATCAACGGAAATCACATCTGTAACTGTTGCCTGTCGGAATTGACGGATCTCTGCATCATAAACGGCGGCACATTCCACGGGCAATTTTTCAAACGGTACACTTTTTTCTGCCAGCGGTTCCGGGGAAATCCCTGACAAAACCACTGTCAATACATTTAACAATATCTGATTCATCATGATCCCTGACTATTATTTCATTTTTTACATTTTTCAAGAGATTTTTTATAAATCTTGAACACTGCTTGCTGTGCGGTTTTTACGCTCATGGTGCTTGCGGTGTAATAATGCCAGCAATTATAGAGATCTTCAGCTTCTTCCGTAGATACATTTTGCTTTGCGGAAATCAGACTGATCAATGACTCCCGGCTTTCCCGGTCGAGCTTGGTTCCGGAATTCTGCTTGCGGAAGATGGCGGCATCTTCCGGAGTACAACCGGTCAGAATCTGCAATGCCTGTTCCTGCTGTTCTTTGTAAAGCAATACGCCGCAAGTTGTTTTGGTGATTTCAGCTGCAGCGGCAAGCCGACAGGGAGAATTGCTCTTATATTCATTCCAATACATCAATGGTCCCGGCTGACAAAGAGCGATCAGATTTTCCAAATCCGTTATGCTTTTGACGGGACATTCTTTTGCGTTCTGTTCCATCAATTCCGGCAGAATACCTTGTGTATTTCCGGATGAAAGAAAATGAAAGATTCTTTTTTGTTCTGCCTCAAACGGGGCAAGTATTTCTTCTATTTCCTTTTTTGTAATGACTATTTCAACCGGCAGAGCTGTTTCCATATTAAAAGCTCTTATTGTATAAGACTCAGAGGTTTTCTGGCATAAATTTTCTGCAGTCAAGTGTCCCATACGGATATTCTTCTTTCTGAAATGCTCCATAACAAGGTTTGCCTGATAAGCTGTGAAATCATCCTCCGGATCATAAGGAGTTGTCTCCAATGTAAGCACTTGTTCAAGGTTTGGCTCAAATGCTTGAAAAACACCATATGGATTCCCTTTAAAAATAATTTTTTTGCTCATAACAATATCCTTTCGTTGGTTTGATACTGTTATAAAAGCAAAATCCGTGCCAAAATAAAAATGAGCGGAAGAACGCTCTTATAAAAGAGTTCCTCTGCTCAAAAAATGAACAATGCTGCTTAAGATTTAATCTCTGGCAAGTTCATTGCCGCTATGACGGCAATCATCGCAAATGTCTGTTTCCGGATCTTCAATATCCTCACGGAGAATACGGCGATGACAACAGCAGCATTCAAATGAGTCATAATCGTCCCACTCGTCATCATCATCCGAATCTTCGTCAATGAAATATTCTTCATACAATTCATCATTATCGAGATTTTCCGGAATGGAAAGCCACTCATCCGGAGAAATGCCCCGGAAACGGGGTTCATCATTATCAACAGCTTTCTGATAATATTTCATAGCCTCGTTGAAATTTTGTTCTACGCAACCTGCGCCGAGCCTGTAGCAATCCCCGATTTCAGCGAATCCGCGTCCGCCTTCCTGAACAGAAATCGTCCATTGAACCCAAGCCAGGTATATAGATTTTTCACATCCGATACCTTTTTTATACATATTGCCCAAATGGTAATATGCCGGAGTGTATTTGTGATCACAGGCAAGCTGAATAAAGGGGAAAACTTCTGCGGTTTCAGGATTGATATAATCCCGCAACAGTTCCTTTTCCTCTTCCTCCGCAATGCTCCCGTCAAGGGCTTTTTCCAACAATTCCTTAAAGCGTTTGTCATCCATGTTTTATTCTCCGCAAGCAGCTCATTTATTGTTTGGATCAATAATAAAAATTCCATATTCCCGAAACAGCTTCAAATGTATTTCCCTGACATAGCCCATACTGGGGTGATGCACTTGCATCAAGATAAAAGATTTGTCTTGACAGCTGCATTTTTTGACATTGCCTGTCGATTGAGCTTCATCAATGATAAAATCTCTCCAGGGAAGAGCTGGCCATACACGAGCGCCCCACACAACAATAACATCCGGAGCATATTCCATGATCGTTTGTTTGAAGGCATCAGCATTTTGTACGTTGCGGAACCAGCTGTTATGTTTTTCATTACCATTTTTTCCTTCTGCCCGTTGCAGATAATTCACGAATACAACGGATTGAAAGAATTTGCATTGAGCTTCAAAAGATGCATCGTACCCCAATACGGAATTTGCAAATGCTGAATATGTTCTCATCCAACGAGGACGTTCTATGGAAGAATAGAATGTATCGAATATATCGCATGTGAAATTTGCACATTTTTCAGTTTTGGAAGTAATTCCGCAATGAGTACATTCATCAAAATCTCCGCAATAATGGGATGCTCCGACAATAAGCATTTTTTTCGACAAAATACTTTTTTCAGTCCCGTAAAATTCTCCTTTGTATGGAGTAAAAAAACGGCATGATTTGTTGGATTCATTGTTTTTTTGATTTGCATCTGACATTTTTCATTTTCCTTTCAATCCAAATATTTTTTGACTGTATTGCGTGCGGCATTGAGAGCAATGGCGGCACGGGAGAGATTGTTGTTGTATTTTTCGTAAACTCTTCTGACATGAGTTCGGATCGCGCTGTCCAGATCGTCCGGTATATCTTCCTCCGGCTTGGCTGCAAGACTGGCGGTCGTTTCCTTGTGATCGCGGATCATTCCTGCAAAATCTGTAATCCCGAGAACACAGGAGCGTTCCAGCAAATTGATAAGCTCACGCACATTGCCGGGATAATCATAAGACATCAAGGCTTCGATCTGTTCCGGTTCAAGACGGTGCTGTTTGCGTTTCAGAAAATAACCGTTGGCAATATCCCGGATATCATCTTTATGTTTCCGCAGGGGCGGGACAACGATCTGCACAACATTCAGCCGGTGAAAAAGATCTTCTCTGAATTGTCCGTCACGGACCATTGCGGCAAGATCCCTGTTTGTAGCGCAGAGCAAACGGACATCCACTTCGATTTCATCTTTGCCGCCCATACGGGTAAAACGACCGCCTTCCAGAACCCGCAGCAGGATTCCCTGGGCTTCCAAAGGAAGTTCTCCGATCTCATCAAGAAAAAGTGTACCGCCATCAGCTTGCTCAAAAAGTCCCGGCCGCTGTTCATTTGCTCCGGTAAAAGCTCCTTTTTCATGACCGAAAAAACGATCTTCCAGAAGATTGGGGGTGACACTGGCACAGTTGAACGCAATAAAGGGTTCACGGTTCCGGGAAGATTTATTATGGATCTGCAACGCAACCGTCTCCTTGCCGGTTCCGCTTTCACCGAAAATCAGAACACGGGCATCCGGATGATCGGCCACCATGTTTATTTGTCCCAGCAGCTTCTGCATAGCGGCACTTTTGCCGACCAATTCCCGGTTGCCGTACCGTTTGTAGTGTTCGACCAACTGCTTCTCGGAACTTGACCAGGCACTTTCCGGATCTTTCCGGGAAAGATGCTTTATGGCAAGACCGTAGGATTTTTCATCCTGATAATTCCGGTAGGAGTACATAGCGGCTTCCAGCAGAAAATGATAGGAAGTCATCTCTTTGGCAGAAACCTGCGGAATAAACGGCTTCAGGTCATCATACGGCATATCATACCGGCAGCTTACCGCATCGGTTATACCTCTGCCATCTACAAAAATATCAAGATTTGAGCAAATCGTTT
>JAFVUZ010000233.1 GCA_017502435.1 Lentisphaeria bacterium | reverse complement strand
TGCTGTCGCAACTCACTATACCCCCGAACCCCCTCAATTTTTTTTTTATTATCAGTCAATGTTTAGTACAGAGCCTTTATTTATCAGTTTACGTTCAGGCCCCAGCCAATTCTTTAATCTCCTTAAACTCCCTGAACTCCTTAATTTCCTTATCTTCCTGCTATATCACCTGCAGTCAAATTGAAAACGTTCATAAGATTTTTGACTTCAGCATCCTGAATGTAAACTTTGATGATTTCGGAAATATCATCTTCAGATTTACGCAGTAAATTTCCACTCAAAACAGAGTTGAAAAGCGTGGTCTCTGCGGCAAGTACAGCAGTTTTCTCTATCATATTTTTGCTCCGTGTAAAAAAAGAGGTGCATTTCCAATTCACATATCCTTACACGCCTAGCACCAGCGTCTATATCGAATGCAAACACAGAAATGCACCGTGTATCATGAGGTACACGGCACAAAATATGTCTTCGATATAGAGGCTGATTTTGTTACAAGGTGCTAGTTTGTAAGGATAGCCATTTTTTATGCTTTAATTTTCAGTTTTTAACTTTAAAAAAATCCTTTCGGGTTGATACAGAAATATAATGCAGAAAAAAATTTTTGCAAGTATTTATTGCAAAAAATATATTTAATAAATACACAGAAAAAAATACTGCAACTATCTCCCGATAATGATAACAGCCTTATTCCAAAAATTTTCAAAAACTGAATTTGAAAAAATCAGTAATGTATGCTATTATAAATAAGTTGCCGAAAACTTCACCGGCGACACAAAAAGCAAGGATATTTATCATTATGGAAATGACTGAAATCAAATTCATGCCGAAAGAGTCAAAAATATATCTCGGAAGTCCCGCTCTGCTGAAACTTCCGGACGGTGCATTGCTGGTGACTCATGATTATTTCGGTCCCGGTATTTTAAGTCCCGAACAACCTGCTTTGACCTCTGTTTACCGCTCTGAAGACGGCGGCGAAACCTGGAGCAATATTTCTCAAATCATCGGCTGTTTCTGGGGGACACTTTTCCTGCATAGAAACGAAATTTATCTCCTGTCCGTCACCAGAGAATACGGCGATCTCGTCATCCGCAAAAGCACTGACGGCGGCTATACATGGACCAATCCGACCAATGAAAAAAACGGTCTGCTTCTGAAATCCGGTCCCGGTCATAAAGCTCCGAACTGGCACTCTGCCAGTGCAACAGGAGTATATTCCTACAAAGGCAGACTTTTCAAATCACTTGAAGAATTGATCGTTCCCGAAGAAGGCGGCGATGCTTTGTGGCGACCCGACCTTTTCTCCGCTTCAGTTATTTCCGCTGACGAAAACAGCGACCTGCTGGATGCCGCCTCATGGACCAGAAGCAATTCAATCATGATGGAATCACAGAAATTTCCGCATGAATTGAATCTCCATATCAAACACGGAGGCTGGCTTGAGGGAAATTTTGCCGAACCTCCCGAAGGCGGCCTTTTGATGCTGATGCGTGTACATCTGGCTCATGCATTCAACCGTATCGCCCATATCAAAGTCAGTGATGACGGCAGAAATATCACTTTTTCTCATACCGACGGCGTAGTCGAGTTTATCGGCGGCACTTCAAAATTCAATGTGATTTACGATGAAAAAACAAAATGCTATTTCTCTCTGTCTCATGGTTATTTGAGCGATGAATTTGAACACGGCAGACACAATCTTTATCTTGTTGTCTCCGAAGATTTCAAACATTGGAGAACATTGAAAAAACTCCTCTGCGACGATACAGGACTGGACAAGGAAACGGCACGGAATTTCACAGGATTCCAATATCCGGATTTCCTCATAGACGGCGAAGACCTGCTCTATGTGGTAAGAACCGCTTACAAAGGTGCCCATACTTTCCACGATTCAAACCGTATCACATTCCACAAAGAGAGAAATTTCCGCAATCTTTTGAACAATAACAAACCTGACTTCCGCAGCGAAAATCTGCAGCAAGTCAGCGAAAAACAAAGGAGCCTTTTTTAAAACAACCTCCGATAATGTGCATTTTGGAAGTTGCAAACACAGCATGACACGGCTGAGTATCACGGCACAGCCGTAGGTCTGGCGGCAGGGCGTGACAAGCAATAAGGAGTTTAAGGAAGTTAAGGAATTTAAGGAAAAAAACAAATGACTGCACTCCAGTCCGGCTGATGTGGACGCTGACGCGACTATCCGGCTGATGCAGAAGGCAGGCAATGGCAATGTCCGACAGGTCTGACCCGCCTGAAAAGTCCGACTGTCCGGCTGATGTGGACGCTGACGCGGCTGTCCGGCTGATGCAGAAGGCAGTCGATGGCAATGTCCGACAGGTCTGACCCGTCCGAAAAGTCCGGCTGTCAAGCTGATGCAGAAAAGCAAAGCGTTAAGGGCGGTTAGCCCCGCGAGGTCTGAAGCGGTTACGAGCAAAGCGAAGTAAGCGATGGCAAGAAATTGCCGAGCAGCGAGGTTAACCGAAGCGAGCCTCCCCGGCGTAGGCGAGCGGAGCGAGTCCGTTGAGGGGCGAGCCGCTTTGAGCGGCGAAGTGTAAGTCCTCTGCGAAAATATTGTAAAATATCGCAGAGGACGCCGTAATCTGCATCGGGCACAAAATAACGAAAGGATTTGAAGCGGGAAAAAGTTTTCTTTGTTACTTTCTTTTTCCAAAAAGAAAGTAAGAAGGAATGAGACATTTGAGACATTTGAGAATTTTGAGAGGAGTGAATAAACTTCTCAAACCTCCCAACCCTCCCAAAATTCTCAAAAACATCCAACAAAAACTGAAAACCCAACCCCTAACAAAAGGAGAAAAAATATGAAAAACAACCTCAAACAACATGACAAAATCAATATTATCGGAAGTTGCTTCACATTGATTGAACTTCTGGTGGTTATCGCAATTATCGCCATCCTCGCCGGAATGCTGCTCCCTGCACTCGGCAAAGCCCGTGACCGTGCCAGAACTGCCCGCTGTATGAGCAATGAAAAACAAATCGGTGTTGCTTTTATGCTGTATCAGGATTCATACGACGGTATGGTCCCGCCTGTATACGATAGTGCAGTAACAAAACTTACCTGGTGGTATCATTTGCGTAATGGAGACGCTTTGGATAAAAACTATGGTGGATCTCTTTATGAATATAATCTGGGAAAAAAAGTTATGATTTGCGACGAAATGCCCAAAGGAAGTGGTACTTGGTACAATTATGCAATGAATATTACACTTTTCCCGCAGGACGTTTGGGTTAAATTCACCAGCCTCACCGGTTCTCTTTCACAGAAAATGCTCATCTCTGATGCAACAAGAGAAAAAGATAGTGCAACCTCAGGATACAGAACCAAAATTGATGCTACTGACGGAAAAGAGTGGGTCAGAGCTCACGGGAAAAATTCATCTAATATTCTTTTCTGTGATGGTCATGCCGAAAATGTTAATCAAAAACGCATAGATTGGTCTGCGGATACAGAATTCCCGTGGGGAAAGGAAGCAGCAGAATAAAATGAAATCATTTCTCGGAATACTTTTTGCTGTTCTGGGGATAACGCTTTCAGCTGCTGAAATTTTATGGCAGGCAGACTTCAATAAAAAAGGTGAACTTGATTGGAAAAAAATCCGTGTCAATGCCAATGATTCTTTCGTGACAGAAAACGGAGTTTTAGTTGCAACTTGTTCAGCATTAGGCAAAAATGTCAACAAAGGGGCAGTGTATGAAACTGCACTCCCCGATGTTGAGAGAGGTGCTTTGTACTTTGAAGTCCGTCCGAATGCGGCAAACAGCAACTCCCACAGTTATAATCACCTGTCACTTATGATACGTTTCAACGGACGTCTGATTTCACTGCGTCCGGATTGGTGGCTCTACCATTTTGCCGGTAAAAACCGCCGCCTTGCCTCCATTCCTGACGGCAAGTGGCTCAATTTCAAAATTGAATTTGACCGAAAAGCCAAAACGATCGCATATTTCTATAACGATATGCAGACTCCGGTCTTTATGGAAAAAGATGTTGTTTTCAATGGCCCGATCAAATTTCAGTTCGGAAACTACGGTCTGACTTCCGGTACGATCATAAACCACATCCGTAATGTCCGTCTGGAGAAATTTGAAGCCGCCGCCAAAAAAACAAGACAAGGTGCAGTCGTCCTGCGTGGAGTCGATTTTGATGCCTATGATATTAACGGCATTTTGAAAGAATTCGGTATCAAAAGTGAACCGGTTTTCTGCGATGTTGCATTCAAAACCGGTGTTATTATCAAAAATGATTTTTATCTGACCAAAAGCCCGCTTTTTGCCGCTTCCAAACCGGAACTCATCATCATGGCGGATTTTCCCTTCAATGGGACTCTGACTGAAGACGACATAAAAGAACTTGTTTCAGAAGTCAATAACGGTGCAAAACTCATCGTTCTCGGCGGGATGTTCACGCTTAACAGAGGTGAATTCAAAAATTCAACCTTCAATAAAATCCTTCCGGTACAAATCAAAACTCCGTGGGATATTGCTTTTGACAGAGACAATTTTGCAATTCAAGGGATAAATGGTGCAATCGCAATGTACTACAAATGCCCCGCAATCAAAGGTGCAAAAGTCAGTCTGAAAGTTGAAAATTCTCCGCTCTTGACCTCTGTCAAACGAGGGTCCGGTGCTGTCGCAGTTTACAGCGGCATTCCCGGCGGCAGACAGGGTCAAAAAGGTGAAATGCTTCACAAACAGAAATCTTTTCCGCAACTGCTCAAAAAATCGCTCACATTTTGAAATCATAACAGGAATTAAATCATGAAATTATTTTATATAGTCGCCGCAACTCTTGTGTCTGCATCATTGTTTGCGGTGGAGTTGAAGGAATCACCGAAACTCAAAACCGTTTCCAATAAATATTATACCATCACCATCGACAATGTCAAAGGTGCATTTAAAACTCTCACCGTCGGCAAAAAACGGTACAGCATTTACGGCTCACAGGAGTTCCGCAAAAACGGTGAACAGAAAAAATACAACGGACAGCAGGCTTCTTCCGGATTCCTCTACAATGGAAACAATTCAAAGCAGAAAGTTTCCGTTATCAGCAAATCCGCCGACAAAATCGAAATCTGCTGTGAACTTGATAAAGGTTTTACCAAGTCAAAAATTTATTACACTTTTGATAACACTCCGGTCATCAAGTGCCGTATGACAGCAGATTTCACTGAAGCTCCGTCAGACTGGTTTTACACTCTGCGTCTGATGAATTTTTCAGTTGAAAAAAATGCTTTCATGCTGCCGGAAAAAAATGCTCCGTCCGTTCCCTTTGACTGGTCATTTTACGTTCCCGGAAACAACTGGAAATTTGCTTATTCCGTCAATAACAAAGGCGGTATCGGTATCGTCAGCGGTGCAAATTGTCAGGGCATGGAATATTATCTCAACCGGGAAAATGAAGGATTCAATGATTTGACTTCAATCCGTATTATTCCTGTTCCTCCCCGTAAACTTGCAGGACAGAAATCTGCAAACTGCACTTTCAGCATCATCGCCGGTAAACTTTCCGAAAAAGAGGTCTTTGCCGCAGTAAACTCACTCAAAACCGTACCAGAAGTTGCTGTTACAGCCTTTGAAACTCTCAAACTTATGAATAAACCCGGCGAAAAAAACGGTATTTCCGCTTTCATCGCCAATACCTCAAACAAAAATAAAACTGTCAATGTCAAACTTTTTGTTGATACAAAACTTACCGACAGCAAAAAAGTTTATGATGCAAACATTAGTGTTCCTGCTCAAAGTTCAGTTCCCTTCAAATATGAATTTGCCACAGATAAATCCATGCGTGGCGGTGCCTGGGCACGCATCGAATTGAATGATAACGGTAAAAAAACTGACAGTAAAAAGACTGCGTTTGCCATCAGCGATTTTGCTCCGGAAAGTGTCCGTTTTGCCTTTTTGAACGTCGGCAACTGCCACCAGAAAGGCAGT
>JAFVUZ010000232.1 GCA_017502435.1 Lentisphaeria bacterium | reverse complement strand
CAGCGATGGAACACTTGGAACAACTTCAAATCTCGCATCCGGAAATTGCAAAATAAATTGTTCTCAAGTAAAAACTGTACAATATTATTGTTTTGTTCTGCTGAAAAGTCATTGGAAGGGAACCGAAGAGGAAACCTTGAATGATTTACTGTATTATGCAAAATATGGATTATATCCTCCTTCATCTGCAATAACCTTTTCTCCTAGCAGCGTGGATTTTGGAAAAACAAATACAACTGTCACCTCTGGAATCAGTATAAAATCTGCATATTTGGTTGTGTTCGGAGTTAATGAAAACGATTCTTCGACCTCTGATAGTGATTCCGAAAAAAATGTAAATATTACTGTGAACAATCCGGGAACGGATGACGGCGTTTACACCCTTATATCTTCTCTGTTTGATTACATTGCAGAGATACAAAATGTTTTGAGTGCCTCTGATGAAGCGATCCGTTCTGAACTTTTGGCATATATTACTGAACTTCAAAGTGCCTATCAGATGGCAGATTCACAGCTTGCGGCAACCATTCAAAACCAGATCAATGCCCTCAACAGTGCATTATCAAATGATATTGCTTCCCTGCGGAGTTCTCTGGAAGGTCAAATTGCAGCACTGCGAAATCAAATCAGCGGATTGCAGACTCAGCAGAATGCTTTGCTTTCGGAGTTCTACTCTCTGAAAGCCGATTTGTTGACTGCCATTCAGAACAATTCTGCTGACATCGGCCAACTCTCAGAAGAGTTGAAAGAAAAGTATGATGCTCTCGTCAGTGCCAATACGACACTCCGGACGGATTTGCAAAAGGAAATGGCAGACCTTGCCGATGCTTATAAAGAAGCGGATGCCGCTTTGATTGCCGATTATTCCTCCAAACTTTCAGCGTTGCAGACCTTGATGCAACAGGCAGATTCCAGTTTGGCAGATAACATCAGAAATTTGCAAAGTTCCTATCAGACAGCAGATTTGCAGTTGAAAGAAAATCTGGAATTGCAAATTGCCAACTTGCGTAACCAGATGTCCGATGCAGATAAACAGGTTATGCAGGAAATTGCTGCTCTTGAAATGGCAATGAACAATGCCGATGATGCACTGAAAGCGGATTACACCAATAAGATCGCCGCATTGGAACAGCGTCTTTCCACTGAAGCTGCCGCTTTGCGTTCCGAAATGAGCAATCTGCAAAAGAGTTATCAGACGGAAATTGCTTATCTCAAAGAAAATCTGGAACTGCAAATCAAATCATTGAAAGATCAGACGCAAAATGTTACCAATGATCTGCAAAAACAAATTGATGCTTTGAACAAAGATTTCTCAAAGCAGATTGCCGACCTCAATGCCAGACACGATGCTGAACTTGCAGCTCTTGCGGCAAAAAGTGAGAAGACCGATGCCGAACTCAAAGCGGCAATGGAAGCATATGTTATTGCGTTGCAGCAGCAGATGAAAAATGCTGATGATCAACTGAAAGCCGATTTGCAGGGTCAGTTGGACAATCTTTCCGGAGCTTTCAATGAACGGCTCAAGGTAGTGATTTCTGAATATGAACAGCGGATCAATGCAGTCAAAAAGAGTATCAATGATCTTGAAAGTGATACCAAAACCAAACTCATGACTCAGAAAGCGTTGCTGGAGCAGGAGTGTGCCAATAAGATTTCCGCTTTGCAGAAAGAATATGCTGAACTGATTGCAAAATCTGATAATCCGGAAAAGTTGGAAGCGGAACTTGTTTCAAAGATTTCAGAAACCAATCTGGACTACCGCAAACAGATTCTTGAAGTTGAAAAATCTCTTGCCGGACTTTCAGAAAAAACTGCTGCGGAACTTCTGGCAGAACTTGCTGAACTTCAAAGCAAAAAAGAGATGGCAGAAGCCGCTTTGAAAAGTACCGACTACAATGAAAAATTGAGTTTGATTGTTCTGGGAAATAAAGACAATGCCGATGAAGCTCACGCTGAATTGGAAGCAAAACTTGCCAAACTGGAACGGGAACTTGCCGCGCTGAAAGAACTTGGTGATCTTTCTATTGAGGATGTGATTGCAAAAATCAAAGCCGGAGATGCCGCCTATGCTGCTGAACTGGAAAATTTGAAGATTGCTCTCAAACTCTACTGCGACAGCGTGAAAGATGATCTCAATGCCAGAATTTCCAGTCTGGAAAATACAATCAGTGCATTGCAGAATGCTTTACAGCAGCGGATGCAGACTCTGGAGAACCGCCTGACTTATTCTTTGATGACCGATGAAGAGCTGGAAAATCTGGAAAAATCCAAACAGGAATTGGTCAACAGTCTTGCCAATCAGATCGCCGGATTGGGACTTGCCATCAAAAATGCCAAAGCGGAAGGTCAGGATACCTCTGCACTGGAATCCAAACTTGCTTCGCTTACTTTGGAATATGCCAATGCCCAAAGTGATTTGGAAAATGTGAAGTATGTCCGGAAATTGCGGAGTAATTCCGAACTTGCTCTTCACCGCAAATGGATCAAAGAGCTGCAGGAACTTACCGTTTCCTTACAGATTACAGTCAAGCAGCAGAGCGAAACCATCGAACAGCAGAAAGGTGAAATTGAAGGCTTGAAAACCATCATCGCCAATCTGGAAAAGGCATTGCAGACTGAAATCAAAAATCTGGAAGAAACCTTGAAAAAATATGTGGATGACAATGTAACAGATCTGAATGCCGCTGCCGAAGACATGAAAAAAGAACTTGACACGCTTCGCAATAATATCATGACGCTGGCGACCAGTGCCTACTCCGGATACAGTTCCTCCTCTACCGGAAACAACAGCAATTACAACTATTCCGGAACCAACAAAGATACTCTTGAGGATGACCGGGATTTGAGAACAAGCCTGGATACCGCCCTTGACTTTTAACCCCAACAAAGGAGAACGGACAAATGAAACATTTGAGAAAAACACTTTGCTGTATCACCCTTGCGGGTGTAACGCTTGGCATGACCGGATGCAGTTCAGTCGGAGAACTTTCCACCTCGGAACTGGTGGCTCCCGGACTTGCCATCGGTGGAGCAACGCTGGGAGTCTTTGCCGCAGAAAATGAAGACGAAGGCACCCGTCTTGCGGCGACCGCAGGTGGCGGCTTGATCGGCTGGCTGGTGGGAATGTTTACCACTCAAAACATCAAAAAAGAGAAAAAAGAAGAGTTCCGCAGCGGTTATGAATTGGGGCAGTCCAATGCCACAAAATCGCTTTATTGGAACATTCAGACTCTCCACGAAGCAAAAAATCAGCCGGACAGTCAGGTGATTTATT
>JAFVUZ010000231.1 GCA_017502435.1 Lentisphaeria bacterium | reverse complement strand
CGTTACTCACGCACCCCGGCAGTAAACTGCCGTGGTCGAACCAGCCCGGTTCGATATACCGCACAGCGGTATAATTTTCTGCTGACGCAGAAAAATCCATCTTTCCACTCCATTTTTTGACAATAAAAAAGCACCTCAAAATTGAGGTGAATTGGTGATGCTTAACAGGATGGATTGCCCTCCGTTACTCGACCTGCGGTCTGCGTTACTCACGCACCGCTTACAGCGGTCGAACCAGATGTTTCGACTCCGTGATGTTTCACATCACTGTGGCTTCGCCACTATCTTCCACTCCGTTTTTTGACAAAAAAAAAGCACCTCATTTGAGGTGCTGTATTGTCAAAAATGGTGGTGGAAGATGGATTCGAACCATCGAAGTCGGTGACAGCAGATTTACAGTCTGCCCCCTTTGGCCGCTCGGGAATTCCACCACAACCCAAAATTGGAGCGGGTAGGGGGAGTCGAACCCCCATGACCAGCTTGGAAGGCTGGTGCACAGCCGTTATGCCATACCCGCAGAACATTCAAGACGAATTGGTACCGACGGTGGGACTTGAACCCACACTCTTTAGGGGAACTAGGACCTGAACCTAGCGCGTCTGCCAATTCCGCCACGTCGGCATTTTTAATGCCTCGTAAGTTCTACTTGTTACATAAGATATTACACTTTTTTGATTTTTCAAGTTTTTTTTCAATTTTTTTTCAATTTTCTTTGGTTTTATTCATTTTTTGTGCTATTATATAGTATGATTAAAAAAAGAAAGTGTTAAAATGGGTGCTATTTACTGGAAAAATAATTGCCGGGACAAAGAATCTCAAATTGCTGAACTGCAAGCTAAACACAAATTGCCGCGTGCCATTTGTGCCGTACTTGCCGCCAGAGGTATTGCCTCTGACCAGGTGCAATCTTTTCTCAATCCCAAACTGGCAAACCTGTCCGATCCCTACCGCTTCCCCGGTATCGAAAATGCCGCCAAGCGTCTCTGGGATGCCGTCATAAACAAAGAACCTATTCTCATTCACGGTGATTATGACACCGACGGTATCACTGCAAGTGCTTTATTGTCACTGGTTTTGAGAAGCAACGGAGCTAATGTTTTTTCTTTTATCCCGCATCGTTTCGATGACGGATACGGTTTCACTCCGGAATCTCTCGAAAAAGCATTGTCGTTCCTGCCGGGCTGCAAAGTCCTCGTCACAGTAGACTGCGGCATTACTTCATGCGATGCAGTCAAAGTCGCTCACGAACGCAACATCGATGTAATCATCACTGATCATCATGAAGCATCGGACGAACTCCCTGAGGCTATTGCACTTGTGAATCCAAAAATATATCCTGAACTTGAGGATATGCAGCTGCTTTCAGGCGCCGGAAGTTCTTTCAAACTCTCCCATGCCTTTGTAAAGTACGGCCGTGAACACAACCTCGGCGGATTCAGTACCAGACTCGAAGAAATCATGGACTATGTCGCTCTCGGTACAGTAGCCGACATCGTTCCCATTCTCGGCGAAAACCGCATCATGGTCAAATACGGTATCGATATCCTCCGCAAACAAATCCGCCCCGGCATCAGGGCTCTGATTGAAAGTTCTAATCTCAAATATGAACTTGCTCCATCGGATATTACTTTCAAACTCGCCCCCAGAATCAATGCCGCAGGACGTGTCGGAGATGCAAATATAGCGTTGCAACTCCTTGAATCTGAAAATATTGTCGAAGCGTACAAGTATGCCGCAGACCTCGAATCTTTCAACCGCATCCGCCAGGATAAGGAACAGGAAATTTATCAGGAGGCCAAAAATCAGATCGAACGCGGTCTGGCTTGGATATCCGACTACGCCATCCTCGTTGCCGGACGTGAATGGCATCAGGGAGTTATCGGTATCGTGGCATCCCGTCTTGCCCGCGATTACAACCGTCCGGCCATCGTTCTGACTATTCAGGGCGACAATGCTTACGGTTCAGGTCGCAGTGTCGGGACTCTCAATCTGGTCGAAGTCCTCGGCAAAACTTCTCATTTGCTTGAGCGTTACGGCGGTCATCCGATGGCTGTCGGTATCGGCTTGAGAACTGATATGATTTCAAGTTTCTTTGAAGTTCTGAACAAAGAAGTTCAAAAAGCGATCGTTTCTGAAGATCTGGTGCATCACCTTGCATATGACGGAGAAATGGAACTCGGAGAACTCAACTCTGAACTCTTTCAGTATTTTGATAAACTCGGTCCTTTCGGGCACAGCAATCCCAAGCCGGTTTTCCGTTTCAACGCACTGGAAATCGTTCGCAGTCAAGCAATTGGCAACGGTCATGTCCGCGGAACTTTCCGCAGTTTCGGTTTCCAGACCGACTTTATTGCCTTCAACCGCTCGATTGAAGATTTTCCGTATCAGCATCTGGTGGATGTGTTGGCAACACCGCAGCAGAACACCCGCTTCAACGATGCAATACAGCTCAATATCTGTGCAGTAATGCCCAGTGAATTTTATTGATTTGAATTAAAAAAACATTAAAAGGAGGTTTTTATGAAATATTTTATGTTGATCGCCGCAGTTGTCTCTTTCGCACTCACCGGCTGCACACCGAAACTTGCAAACCGTGAACTCGGTCCGGAAGAACAGGAATGGAAAAAGTACATCGAAGAAATGTATCCCGGCTGGGAAGTCCCCGGAACTCTCCCCCCCGCTGTCGCTGAAAACGACAGTAAAAAACAGGCTGCAGCAAATGCAGACGATGATGCTCTGACTTTTTCAGATGACAATTCAAGCCTTGATATTAAAAACACAAATTCTTCAGACCAAACAATTTCTGCAGACAAAAACGATTCTCTTGCCGCTTCTGCTGACGAAACTGAAAAAAATAAAGTCCGCTACGATGAATACACTGTTGAAAAAGATGAAAGTTTATCCATCATCGCCAAAAAAGTTTACGGCAACGGACGCAAATATTACCGCATCTACAAAGCCAATGAAGATATTATCAAAAATAAAAACAAAATCTATCCCGGCATGAAACTCCGCATCCCCCGTCCGTAACAGACGAATGAGTTTTGAGGCACGGCATGAAAATAGTGCGTTTCATTTCCGAAAAGCTGAATTTTCTTGCCTGCCCTGCGTGCAATAACGGCAATGGTCACGGAATCAACGATTTATGTGATGATTGCCGTTTTAAATTGCTCTTTTTCGGGAATAATGTATGCTACTCATGCGGTGGAGAACTTGACGGAGTGCTTTCATGCTGCACAAAATGTATGAAAGAGGAAAAACGTCCCTTTCTTGAAGCGGCCTCTGTTTTTGCTTACAGCAGTTACGGCAGAGAACTTATACTCAAATACAAATCTGAACATATTCTGCCGTTTGCCCGGATTTTCGCCCGCATGGCGGCTGAACGCATACGCTCAAATTATGCACACTGGCAATTTGACATGGTTGTACCGGTTCCATTGCATTGGAGCAGGAAGTTCTCCCGCACCTTCAATCAGTCTGAATTGCTGGCGGAGTTTCTCGGCAAAGAACTTTTATCTCCTGTTGCTGCCCAAGCCCTCAGCCGAACGAAACGCACAAAGTCACAGAAATTTCTCTCCGGCACCGAACGGCACAAAAATCTCCGTGATGCCTTCAAAGCAAATCCCGAAATCGTCAAAAACAAAAAAGTTCTGCTTCTTGACGATGTTTTCACTACAGGAGCGACCTTGTCCTGTGCCGCAGAAGCACTTATGAATGCCGGTGCAGAATGTGTGTATGTCCTCTCTATTGCCAGAGCATAAAATTTAATTGGCTCTGTACTGAAAACATTGAGTGATATTTTGAAAACGCTATGTTCCCAATACGGGGAGATATCTGTATCTTGTGTTTTTTTGCAGGGGCTTACGCCGCCCCTGCACCCGGCGCCGGGTACGACCCGGAGCGATGTGACGCTGGCGCGTGAGTGTCAGCGGCTGGGTGCGTCAGGCTGTTTT
>JAFVUZ010000230.1 GCA_017502435.1 Lentisphaeria bacterium | reverse complement strand
GCGAAAGATTTGTTTCGTCATTCCGCAGCGTTCCACCCGCTTTTATATGCGGGAGGACGAAACGAACATTTCGCCGAAAAACAGCCTGACGCTCCCAGCCGCTGACACTCTCGCGCCAGCGTCTCATCGCTCCGGGTCGTACCCGGCGCCGGGGTTCCGTCTTCGCTAAAGCTACGCCGTGACAAGGCAATCGGCGTCACGCGTCAGCGTAATAAAAAGGCGGGTGGAACGCCGGGCGGCGTAAGCCCCCTTGTAATAAAAAATCAGTCTATGTTTAAGTGCACAACATTTTATTATCAGTTAATATTCAGAACAAAATAATTCTCTCTGAAAATCACAATTAACGCAAACGATAAGAGCGGTCGGGATTTTTGAGAATGACAAATTTCATTTCAAGTTTCATCAGAGTACCGAGCAATTTGCCGGATTCCATATTTGTTTCAATAGCGAGATCATCCATAGTTTTTTCTCCGTTCTGCAGAAGTTCGACAATAATTTTCTCATCTTCTGAAAGACATGATTCCGCCTGAAATGTCTGAAGCGGTTCTTCAGCAAATTCAATTTCATGAAACAATCCGCCGTCAAGGACTTCCAATACCTGCGAAAAGTTTTCAGCAAGGCTGGCGGAACTTTCACGAATGAGTTTATGACATCCTCTTGCCTGCGGATTATCGGCATTTCCCGGCACGGCAAAAACTTCCTTGCCCTGCTCCAATGCGACATTGGCAGTTATCAATGCACCGGAATCCAGTCCCGCTTCGATCACAATAACTGCATCACTCAAAGCAGAAACGATGCGGTTGCGGCGTGGAAAAGATGTACGGCTGACGGGAAAATCCATTGGAAACTCACTGATAACGGCACCGCCTTTCTGAATTATTTCCCGTGCCAGCGGAATATGTTCACGCGGATGTATCTGAGTCAGACCGCCGCCGAGAACGGCAACAGTTATACCGTCAGAATCAACAACCGCTTTGTGAGCAGCATAGTCAACACCGAAAGCAAGTCCGGAAACAACAATAAATCCCTGATTTACCGCATCCTGAGCGAAAGCTTTGGTCATACGTTCACCGTACATCGACATTTTGCGGGAACCGACGATTGCAACCGCATTGCGTTTGAACGCCGGAAGTTTACCGCGGACATAAAGACAAAGCGGAGGATCATAAATATTTCTCAACTCTTCGGGATATTCTTCATCCGCAAGAGTCAGAATCTGCACGCCGCCGCGTTCGGCACGCAGAAGTTCATTGTCAAGATCGACCAGTTCCTTATAATTCAAAATCTTGTCAGCGATCGTATCAGAAATACCTTTGATACGGGTCAAATCACTTTTGACCACACTGAAAACACGTGAAGGCTCATCAAATTCAGTTACCAATGCCTTATATTTTGCATAACCTATGCCGGAAAGCATATTGAGAACGATGCACGCTTCACGATTATTCACAGCAACCCTCCATTGTCTGACGTATTATTTCAACCGGAATATTTTTCTGAACGACACTTTGCCCGATGGCAGTCGGCAGGACAATTTTGAGTTTGCCGCTTTCAGTTTTTTTGTCATGCATCATTGCGGAAATAAGGTCGTCGGTTTTCCACTCTTTTTTAAGAGAGGACGGCAAGTTCAATCTGCCCATCAAATCACGCATACGCTGCAAATCTTCACGCTGCCACATTCCAAGCTTCAAAGCCAGTTCACCGGCACAGACAAGACCGATAGAAACCGCTTCGCCGTGAGTTATCTCAAAATTGGAAACTGCTTCAACTGCATGACCGAAAGTATGTCCGAGATTGAGCAAAGCACGCACTCCCTGTTCTTTTTCATCCTGCTGCACAATGCGGCATTTGATTGCACAGCAGTCATAAATTATTTCTTTGTACAATTCAATATCCAGCGAATTCAATCCGGTGCAGTTTTTCTCAAGTTTATCAAAAAGTTCCCGATCCAGCCCGACGGCATATTTCACAATTTCTCCGAGGCCGTTGCGTATTTCCCTTTCAGGCAGAGTCAGGAGAAAATTCACGTCCGCAAGAACCGCTTTGGGCTGATGAAATGCTCCGGCAAGATTTTTGCCGGAACTCAAATTCACTCCCGTTTTGCCGCCGACACTGGAATCAACCATCGCCAGCAGAGTTGTCGGAACCTGTATAAAATCAATTCCACGCATGAAAACTGCCGAAGCAAAACCGGTCATATCGCCGACAATTCCGCCGCCGAATGCAATAAACATACTTTTGCGGTCACACTGCTTTTCAACAGCGAAATCCAGAAGACGTTCAATTTCCTCCATTGACTTGTGTTCTTCAGTCCCCTGAAGCAGAAAAAGTTCACCGTAACGGTAAGCGGTCAAAGGATAAAGTTTCTGCAATTTACGCTCGCTGACAGTAATAATTCTGCCTCCGCGGTCAAATGCGGAAACTGTTTTTTCAAAAATTTCAGAATCCCAGTCCGCAAAAATAATATCATAAGAGTTTTCCGGCAGTTCAACACGCAGTTTCTTCATAAAATCTCTCAATCCGCCATCATCAGATGACCTTTCAAATAAAAACTTTCCGGCACATTCAAACTCCACGCATGGTCAGCATCCTGTTCCAGAAATTCCACCATACGCAAAGTACGCCCGGCATCCAGAGCCGCATCAAAAGTGATTTTCTGAAACAACTCTCTCGGCATCAAACCTGAACATGAAAAGTTGGCAAGCATTCCGCCTTCATTCAGAATATGCAATGCCACAAGTGCCATATCTTTGTATGCTTTGGCAGCACGATTCAAATCCCCTCTGCTCTGCACCAGTTTCGGCGGGTCAAGGATGATAAAATCGAACTTTCTTTTCTCAGCACGGAATTTACGCAGCAGACTGAAAACATCTCCCTCAACATCTTCAAAACGGCTGCTGTCAATACCGTTGAGTTTCATATTTTCCGCCCCTTGAGCCAATGCCGGAGCGGAACTGTCAACATTAGTTACAAATTCAGCCCCGCCAAGTGCCGCCTTAACGCCGAAGCCGCCGGTATAACTGAAACAATTCAGCACAGTTCTGCCTCTGACATAGCGGCTTAAAATATCACGGTTGCGGCGCTGGTCGAGATAAAAACCGCTTTTGTGACCATTGACAAAATCTATTTCAAATTTTGCACCGTTCTCCTCGATAACACACTTTTCCGGCAATTTTCCAAGCATCAAGCCGTCAGAAACAGGGAGATTTTCTTTGGCAAGCACAGCACTGTCGCTTTTTTCATAAACAGCAGCTGCTCCAGGAACCATTTCAAAAAGAAGTCCGGCTATGATATTTTTAAATTCCACCGCTCCGGCAGTCAGAAATTGAACAACGATCACTCCGGCATAATCATCGGCAATCACACCCGGAAGACCGTCCCCCTCAGAATTTATCAGACGAACACCATGAACATTATCAATGGCAAAATTACACTTTTCACGGAACCGCAGAGCTGAAGCAATTTTTTTGCGGAAAAACTCCCTGTCAGGTGTATCAGCAGGGTCAAAACTCCATACTCTGCAGGCAATTTTTGAATCGGGATTTACGGTTGCATAAGCAAGAAAATTTCCATTGCAGTCAACCAGTTCCGCCCATGCACAGCGTTCAACTCCATGCAAATCCAAACTGCCCGAAAAAACCCACGGGTGACGGAGTTTCAGGGATTTTTCACGTCCTTTGCGTACTGTAATTTTTTTTATCATTTTTTCAAACTGTCCACAAATTTTTTCATGCGGTTCATCGCTTCTATTATATCCTGAATTCCGGTAGCATAACAGCAGCGGATATATCCCTCGCCGCACTCTCCGAATGCGATACCCGGCACGACTGCAACGTGCTGCTGCTCCAGCAGTCTGCGGGCAAAAGTTTTGGAGTCAAGCCCGGTACTCTGAATATTCGGGAATGCATAAAAAGCTCCCTGCGGCATGATACATTTCAAGCCCATATCATTAAGCATCCTGACCATGACATTACGGCGTTCACGATATGATTCACGCATTTTGAGCATAGATGAATATCCGTTACGCAAAGCCTCAAGTGCCGCCTCCTGACTGGTCGTATTGGCACTCATGATACCGTACTGGTGGATTTTCATCATGGCATCAATGATTTCTGCCGGACCGCAGGCGTAACCGACACGCCAACCGGTCATGGCAAACGCTTTTGAAAATCCATGCAGAAAAATCGTTCTTTCCCGCATTCCATCCAACGCGGCAATGGAGTGATGTTCCCAGTTGTCATAAATCAATTCAGAATAAATCTCATCTGTTATTACAACCAGATCATTTTCTTTTGCGATTTCAGCTACAACCTTGAGGTTTTCAAGCCCCATCACCGCTCCGGTCGGATTGCAGGGGAAATTAAGCAGCAGAACTTTGCTTCTGGGGGTAATAACACTTTTTAAAGTTTCAGGTGTAAGAGCAAACGCATCTTTCTCATAAGTCGGCACCGGAACCGGCACACCGTGAGCCATCGTGATTTCCGCCGGATACGAAACAAAACACGGAGTTGTATAAATCACTTCATCGCCCGGATCCAGCAATGCACGCATGGCAATATCCAATGCTTCACTGACTCCGATAGTGACTATACATTCATTATTGTAATTGTAACCGACGTGATAATGATTATTAACATATTTGCATATCTCCTTACGCAAAGAAAGCATTCCCAGATTGGAAGTATATGCAGTATGTCCCTGCTCAAGCGAAAAAGTTCCGGCTTCACGGATGTTCCACGGAGTAGTGAAATCAGGCTCACCGACACCGAGACTTATGACATCATCCATTGTATTTACGATGTCAAAAAATTCACGGATGCCGCTTTTGGGCAGTGAAGCAATATGTGATGCAACAAAGGAATCACGGACAGACTTTAAGCCGTTCATAAGACTCCTCACTTTCAATCAATCTGCCGGATTGTTTATATTTTTTCAACTGAAAACTGGTCGCACATGAAAGCACTCCGTCGATAGTTGAAAGTTTGCCGGAAACAAACATTGCCACCTGCTGAAGACTTTCACCCTCGACCTCCAACAGCAAATCGTATGCACCGGAGACCAGATAAAGTTCTTTGACTTCATCGAATTTGGCAATACGTTTGGCAACAGTATCGAAACCGCCGTCACGCTGCGGAGTGATTTTGACCTCAATAAGGGCGTTGACTTTGGTTGAAGCGGCATCATTCAAAATCGCAGTATAACCGCAAATGATATTCTTTTTTTCCAATTCTGCAACAATTTTTTTGACTTCTGCAGCAGAAGTATTCAGCCGCAGAGCGATTTCCTCAAAAGAGATGCGTGCATTTTCACGCAAAAGATTCAAAATATTTTCCTGCATTTTTTCTGCTCCTTCAGTTTCTGCACTCCGCAGCAGCTTTGCAAACAGCATCGCTTGAGCGGTAAATAACATCTTCAGATACACAGAAAGTCATGCGGAAATAACCCGGACAGCCGAAACCGACACCCGGAACCGCCAGAACATGATTGCGGACAAGTGCATCCATAAATTTTCCTTCATCACCGCCGGGTGCTTTGGGGAAGAAATAAAATGCACCTTTAGGCATGGTATATTCAATTCCTGCACGGTCAAGAACTTCTGCCATAGCATTGCGGCGTTTGAGATAAACGTTCATATCAACCTCTTCTTCAATGCAGTCGATCAGAATTTTCTGAGCCAGAGCCGGAGCATTGACAAAACCGAGAATGCGGTTGGACATGATAAGCCCGCCCATCAGCGGAGCGACATCTTCAACTGCAGGATTAACTGCGATGTAACCGATACGTTCACCTGCCAGCGACAGACTCTTGGAATATGAACCAATGACAACAGAATACGGATAGAGTTCAAAAAGAGAAGGAATATCCATATTGTCATAATTCAAAAAACGGTACGGTTCATCAGCGATAAGATAAATCGGTCTGCCGTATTCCTGTGATTTTTCGAGCATAACTTTGGCAAGTTCAGAAATCTCCTGACGGCTGTAAATCTGTCCGGTGGGATTGTTGGGAGAATTGAGGATCAATGCACGGCATTTGGGAGTGATTGCCGCTTTGATTGCTTCAACATCAAGTTCAAAAGTAAAATCTTTTGACATAACAGGGACGAGTTTACCGCCGAAATTGGAGGTATAAAAATTATACTCCATAAAATAGGGACAGGGCACAATAACTTCATCACCTTTTTCCAGTACGGTACGGAAAAAAACATTGAGACCGCCTGCTGCACCGCAAGTTGCAATGACATTGCTCATCGGAATTGAAACGCCCTGCTCCTTTGAAAGTTTACCGGCAAGAGTTTCACGGAACTCGACATAGCCGCCATTGGGCATATAACCGAGTGAAAACGGGTCAAGTATGCCGTCTGCGATTTTGTGCAGAGTTGCCTGAACTTTGGCAGGCGGCGGCAGATCGGGATTGCCGAGGCTGAAATCGTAAACATTGTCAGCACCGAATTCCTTGCGGAGTTCGATACCTGCTTCAAACATTTTGCGTATCCATGATGAATTTTTAAGATAAGCACTCATTTCATTACTTAAAAGCTGCATAAAAAACCTTCCTTTTCGTATTTTGTTATCATAAAAAAAATTGTTTTGTGTAATATAACACCACTTTTTTATTTTTTAAATACAAAAAGAGATATTTTTATAAAAAAAGTCATATTTTTCAATTCGCTGTGTACTAAACGTAGACTGATTTTTTATTACAAGGGGGCTTACGCCGCCCCCTTGTATCCCCGGCGCCGGGTACGACCCGGTGCGATATTACGCTGGCGCGTAAATGTCGGCGGCTGTGTAGTGTTTAGCTATTTTTTCGGCGGAATGTTCGATTGCTCCTCCCCTTTTTTTAGGGAATGAGCAATCAAATCTTCCGCCGGATTAGCCACATCAGGGGTATGCCGTTCGTTGCTGTCGCAACT
>JAFVUZ010000229.1 GCA_017502435.1 Lentisphaeria bacterium | reverse complement strand
TTTTCGGCGGAATGTTCGATTGCTCCTCCCCTTTTTTTAGGGAATGAGCAATCAAATCTTCCGCCGGATTAGCCACATCAGGGGTATGCCGTTCGTTGCTATCGCAACTCACTATACCCCCGAACCCCCTCAATTTTTTTTATTATCAGTCAATGTTTAGTACAGAGCCAAATTTTTTATGCATATTTTTTTAACGCTTCTCACAAAATACATCATTTTTATCCGGAACATAAAAAAAATCCCTGCAATTGTTTAAATTGCAGGGTATTAAAGATTCCAATGAACAATCACTTATTCTTTTTCGGAAGGTTTAACTGTTCCATCATCGTTTTTGTCAATTTCAGCACGTTGATCCAGACGTTTAAACAAACGGATCAAGTCTCTGGTTCCGCCAATGGTAAACCATACGGTTGAAACGATACCGATACATGCTCCGATAGCAATACTTACCAACCATTGACGGTAAATCCACCAGTGGGCAGGCCATCTGTAAAAAGCATTCCAAACGATCGTACCGATAAACAAAATAACAAATGAATATCCAAATGAATAAATAAACACTGCCCAGGCAAGAACTTTGTCGCCTTTTTTATATTCATCAGTAATCCCGATAAAGAAATTAAACAATCTCTGCCAGCTGATTCCCTGCTTTTCTTTTACAACACCGGTTTCACTGTAGATACCGCGATGGAGCATTTTATCCATATTGAAAGGTTTGCGGCAAGTCAGAACAGAAATAACAACATAAAGTGTAACTGATACAAGCATCGCTATCGCATAAATTTCCTGAGAATTCAGAGGAAATGCATTGGGAGTTGCTGTCCAGTGTATATAAGGTTCAAACGGTGCAGAAGCAACACGCAGAACTTTATCAACTACGGGAACAAGACCATTATTTTCCAGCCATGGATAGATGTATTTTACCCATGTCTGCTGACAGATAATGCCGCCGACAGCCAGAGTTGAACCGGAAACCAATGCACAGAACGCACCTGCTGCTGTACCGCGTTTCCAGTACAGACCGAGAACGATAGTCGGCCCTGCACCGCCAAGCCATATGGCACCGGTAATAGAAAAGAACATCAGAATATAATCCAATTGTGCAAAATAGAATGAAAATATCCACGCAACAAATGCAACAAAAACAATACCGGCACGCAACAGCCATAAGTGCTGTTTCGGAGTAAATTTCCTGTTACAGAGCGGAATAACAACGTCCTGAATCAAAGTGCTGCCCCAGCTGTGCATATAAGTAGTATCGGTACTGAGCATCAAAAAGAACATGATTGCACAGAAGATACCGGTTACACCGATCGGAAGCATTTCACGCATGGTAAGAGATGAACGCATCTGATTGTGAATAGTATGAAATGACTGAGCCACTCTTTTATCAACTTTACCGATTTCATTCATGGCAACCCGATGATAATTATCAACAGTACCATCCTTTATTGCTCCGTAATTTCTGCCATCCATTACAAAATCAACAGGAGTACCTGCCTGAACTTCTTTTCCGGCTTTTTCATCATAACGGGGAAGAGCTTTTTCCACCTTTTCTGTAATTTGTTTGCGTGTTTTATCATACTGTGGAGCAGAGAGAACGTCAGAAATAGTTTTGATTGCCAGCTGACGGTTGATGGAATTTGATCCGGTTTTGCCGTCACGGAAACGGATGTTATTCATATAAGTAAGAGTGGCAAGTGCGATGAGAACAATCATCATACCGGAAAAACCGCCACGCCATGTACCGAGCAAACCACCCATTTTCTGCTCATGAGCATTAAGAGCTGCCGCATTATACCCCTGTGCAGAATTCCATGCCAGACGGTTGACAACAGTCGAAAAAATACCGACAAGAATGTAAAACATATTAAACGTACGCAGCTGTGAAATATCGTAAGGACTTACAAAACTTTTGCCCGCCGGCTGATCCAGCAGAACAGGAGCCATGTCCTGCATATAAGATATTTTCCAGAAAATAGCAACAATAACGATCAGATACATCGGATAACTCAAAATCCCCTGAATACAGTCAGTAACCATAATCGTTATCTGTCCGCCGCCGCAGGCAATAATAACTGCTACGGTCAAAAAGCCTGCCATCAGCAAGCCGAAAGTCGGAAAATTCCAGCCGAAAATATTGGTAAAAATCGGCAGGTCAAGGAAGTAAATAAGAAAACGTGCCCCGACAGCCGGGAAAATCGCATAATTCAGAATACCGGAAATTGACTGCAGAATTGAGGCGTAAATACGGAATGCCTTATTATAACGAACTTCAAAAAACTGTCCGAGTGTCAATACTTTTGTCTCGCGATAACGGTAAGTACAATATCCGGTCAAAGCAAACAACAGCATCAAAGGTGCAGTCAGTGAACTCCAGAATCCGATACCAAATCCGCAGGCATAATACATTTCAACTGTTGCTATAACGCTTATCAGTCCCATTGCAGCTTCACCGCTGGCAACTGCAATGACATAGCGTCCGGCGACACGACCTGCGGCAAGAAAGTCGGACACTCCTTTAACATGCCTTTGTGCATACAACCCGACTCCGATGACGATTGCCAGCGGAATTAGAGCAAACACCCAATCCAACCAATACATAAAATCTCCTTTCATTTTTGCTTCTTCTTGTTACAAAATCGAAACTGTAGCATAAATATACTACACTTCCCTAAAAAAAGCAAGTACATTTACGAAAAAAATCGTCATTTTTTAATAACCACTATCAATTTTGACGAATAAAAAAATGACGGATTTTCACATAAAAATCCGTCATTTTTAAACTTTTTCCTGTTCAAAAAAGAGATAATTGTCCGTCAGATTCATCATTTCCGGCGTCTTCCGGCATTTTTTCAAGCGACTGCAGCCAATCATCAATTTCCATAATTTTGACATCAAATTTGCGTGCTTTTGTTAATTTCGTACTGTCTTCTGTCAAAGATGCACAAACAAGAATTGCCAAATTTTTGTTCACATCATCCACCGGAGCCATTCCATTAAGTTTGGCTGCCTCCTCGTAAAAAGAACGTTTTTGCGGCATTTTGCCGGTGAAACAGACAGTCGGTTTCTCTGAAACTCCTTTAGTTGCAACAACTTGCAAAACATTACGCAATGAATCAAGCAGATTTTTCTCTTTTTTCAATGCCTCAGTCAAAGCCTTCGCCCGTTCAGGACCGATCCCTTTTATCGCTGAAAGTTTTTCTTCATCAAGCATTTCCAATTCTTCAAGCGTATATTCACGTAAAATAAGTTTGGCAATATTCGGTCCGATATGCGGCACATTCAAAGCGGCAAGAAGTTGATAGTCTCCGACCTTGCGGGCACTCTGAATCTCTTTGAAAAGATTTGCCGCAGACAGACTCTGAAATCCCGGAAGAAGCATAAAATCCTCTTTTTTAAGCTCAAAAAGACGGTCAAGCGATCTGATATTGAAAGTTGTCATCAAAAGACGCAGAGTAGGTTCTCCCAACTCTTCAATGCCGATATTTTTCACAGAAGCAAGCAGTTTCTGCAGATTGCTATCCAGACATTCCGGATTCACACAGCAGATTTCCGGTCCCTGCCGGACAAGTTCAGCATCGCAGCACGGACATCTGTCGATCAATGCACTCTGCCGGAAAACGCCCGGCTCCGATGAGGCAATATATGGAATAACATCCCCTGCCCGTTCAACAGTCACCGTATCTCCTATCTGAATATCCCTGTCAATAACATTCTGAATATTATGCAAAGTTGCATGGCGTATGGTAATGCCGTTTATTTCCACCGGTTCAATTTCAGCTACGGGAGTCAGGCAATTTTTTCCGAAACTCCATTCGACATTCACCAATCGGCTGATTTTGCGGGCATTCTGAAATTTGTAAGCGATTTCACCACGCGGATGATGAGCGGTATTTCCAAGTTCATCCCGATATTTTTTGTCGGCAATTTTGATAACAATACCGTCCATAGGATAAGGAAGTTTCTCAAAATCAGCCAGCAATAAACTCCATTCCGAACTCAAATCCTTCAACAGTACCGGTTCAGAATACAGTTCATAATCAACCATACTCAAATATGCATCACAGCGTTTCATAACAAATTCAACCTGCTGAATATCTCTTGACTCCTTCAAAGTCATCAAGCCGGTCAACACATTGCGGGAATTTTTATATTTGCTGCCGCCTTTGGCCTGAATATTGTTGCGGAAACGCTCAAAACGGTCATTACGCATCAGGATTTCACCTCTTGAACTCCCCTGCAATGTACCGGAATAATCTTTTTTCTCAAGCTCAATCAGCGGAATCTTATCAGAAATATTTTCGCCGGTAAAACCATCCCCGCGGGTCGAAAGTATTCCATTCTCAAAATTGGCGGAAATTCCGTCATATTTCGGTTCGACCAGCAGCAGTTCATCTTCTGAGCGGGCGTGTTTGTTTGCCCATTCAATAACCTCCTCAAGCGAATAAGCCTTATCCAATGAAAGCATAGGTTTGGAATATTCAACTTTGCCGATGGCGGAAACTGTCGGAGCTCCGACTTTTTCCAGCAGAGGGTGGTCAGGAGCAATCTCTTTCAACCGTCGCATGAGCAGATCATAATCGGTATCACTTATCTCCTGCGTTCCCTGCTCCCAATAGACCTGATTGTGATGTTCTATCAATTTTTCAAGTTCAATCAGAGTAATTTTCTGCAAATCATAATGTATAAAGTCCATAATTTTCTCCCTTTTCCTAAATATAATGCAATTTTGTTGAAAAGTAAAGTGGAAAATTACAAAAATTGTGCTAAATTATATATAATTATATTTAACCATAAACAAAAGAGGTGAAAATTATGGCAAAAGAATTCAATGTAGCAGTCGCCGGTGCAACCGGTGCTGTCGGTGTAGAGATGATCAAAACTCTCGAAAAACGCAACTTCCCCGTCAAAAATCTGAAACTTCTCGCTTCTGCACGTTCCGCAGGCAAAACCGCTAAATTCAAAGGTACAGACATCGTTATCGAAGAACTTACCGAAAATTCTTTCAAAGGTGTCGATATTGCATTGTTCAGTGCCGGCGGCGACATCTCCAAACAGTTCCGCAACGCAGTTGTAAGTTCCGGAGCAGTCATGATCGACAACTCCAGTGCTTTCCGTATGGAAGATGATGTCCCCCTGATCGTTCCCGAAGTCAACGCCGAAGATATCAAACTTCACAAAGGCGTCATTGCCAACCCCAACTGTACCACCGCCATCATGCTCGTTGCAGTTGCCCCCCTGCACAGAGCCAAAAAATTGAAACGCCTCGTCGCTTCAACCTATCAGGCTGCTTCCGGTGCAGGTGCCAAAGGTATGGCTGAACTTATCGAACAGACCCGTCAGATTTTGAACGGCGAAGCTATCGAACCCAAAGCATTTGCACACCGCATCGCTTTCAACCTTATCCCCCACATCGACAGCTTCATGCCCAACGGCTATACAAAAGAAGAACTCAAAATGCTCAATGAATCACGCAAAATGCTCCATCTGCCGGAACTTATGCTCTCCTGCACCAGTGTCCGCATCCCCGCTCTGCGTGCCCACTCCGAAGCATTGAACCTTGAATTTGAAGACGACATCACTCCCGAAGAAGCACGTGCTATCCTCGAAACTGCTCCCGGAGTCACCGTCGTTGACGATCCCGAAGCAAAACGCTATCCCATGCCTGTCGATGCAACCGAAAAATACGACGTTCTCGTCGGCCGTATCCGTCAGGACATTTCACGCAATGACAAAAAAGGTTTGGATATCTTCGTTTCCGGCGACCAGATTCTGAAAGGTGCCGCACTCAACGCAGTCCAGATCGCTGAATTGCTTTAATTTTCCGCAAACGGCAGCATTTTCACCCGGAAAATGTCTGCCGTTCTGTTTTTATAAGGAGAAAACATGAGTTTATTTGACCGTGATTATATACGTCAGGAAAATCCGGAAGGAAGAAATTTTTTCTCTGACGGCAATAATATGCTCTGGCTGCTTATCGCAGTAAATGTACTGTTATTTATATTGAATATCCGTTATCCCTTGTACAGTTTTGATATAAAACCTGCGGCGATTATCGGTTCTATTTTTTCACACGCATCATTCGGTCACTTATTTTTCAATATGTTTTCTCTCTATATTTTCGGCTCACTTATCGCCCGTCGGACAGGGGGGTGGAAATTTCTCGGCTTGTATCTTGCAGGCGGTATCATCGGCAATCTGGTATTTATGGCGTGTTTTGCAGGCGAGCAATACGGTTTGCTCGGTGCATCAGGAGCGGTTTTCGGAATTATGATGACGACTGCCATGCTTGATCCGGACCGCAGATTTGTGCTGATTTTCATGCCGTTTTTCCCGATAAAGACAAAAACTCTCATCGTTGCCTTCACTATTATTGAAGTTGTAAGCCAACTGGGAAATCCCAACAGCGGCACTGCACATCTTGCACATCTGGGCGGTTTCCTCGGCGGCTATCTGTTTACTCTTGCTTTCCTCAAAAAACAGATTCTCTGGAATCCGCTGAAACGCAAAAACACACCCAATGCACCGCATAAAGCCCCCAATGTCACTTTCAAAGTCGTCAATCCACAATTTCAGAATACTCCTGTTTCACAGAAAGAACTGGACTTTCTGCTGGATAAAATTTCACAGCACGGCATAAATTCACTCTCCGAACAGGAACTCGCCCGTTTGAAACAGGCCCGTGAACAAATGCAGAAAGGCAACTGAAAATGCTCGGCACTCACCTTTTTGATTACGATCTCCCGGAAGAGCTTATCGCTCAATACCCCGCCGACAAACGGGATGAATCCCGTATGATGGTACTTGATCCTGACAGCGGGAACTGCGAAATCCATCCATTTTATGACATCGTAAATTATCTTAATCCCGGCGATCTGCTGGTCTGCAACAATACGAAAGTCCTCCGCGGCAGAATGTACGGCGTCAAAAACGGCGATCCCGAAGGTGCCAAATTTGAACTGCTCCTCGTTGCCAGACTTGATGATAATTCAAACCGTTACAGTGCTTTGCTCCGCCCCGGCAAACGTGCCAAAGCCGGAACTTTTGTCGCACTCTGCGATACCGACGGCACTATCAATGAAAAAGGTGACGGCTTCACTGTCATCGGCAGATACGAAGAGGATACTTTTGAAATTGAATTCAACCGCGACCCGGATGAACTTCAACTCAAATACGGTCATATTCCCCTCCCCCCATACATCCGCCGCTCCGACGAAGCAAATGATGAAAACCGTTATCAAACTGTTTTCGCCAAAGAAAAAGGTGCTGTTGCCGCTCCGACCGCAGGATTGCATTTCACTCCTGAAGTGCTGGAAAAACTTGCGGCAAAAGGTGTCGGCAGAAAAGAATTGACTCTCCATGTCGGTCCCGGAACTTTCAAAACCGTATCCGTTGAAAATGTCGAAGAACACAAAATGCACTTTGAAGAGTATTTCCTCGACAGCGATACTGCCGATGCCGTAAACAATACCCGCCAAAACGGTAATCACGTCCTTGCTGTCGGCACAACAACCGTCCGCACCCTCGAAAGCTGTGTAAATTCTGACGGATTACTCGTTCCCGGACACGGCAGAACAGATATTTTCCTCTATCCGCCGCACAAAATCATGGGCTGTGATATGCTTCTTACTAATTTTCATCTGCCCAAAAGTACGCTCCTGATGCTGGTAAGCTGTTTCGTTGACCGTGAAAAAATGCTTAACGCATACGAAATCGCCAAAGCCGAAAAAATGCGTTTCTACAGTTATGGCGACTGTATGCTGATCCTGCCCAAAAAAGAAAAATAAAATGCAGAAGTTCATATTGACATTTTTGTTTGCTTCAATGCTTCTCGGCGGCTGTACAAGTGCCAAAGTCACAGTTTTGAATACCACTGCCGGCAAAGACGTCTTTCAAACTGAACTTGAAAATATTTATAACCAGCAATATCCCGTCCGTCGCACCCAATGGCTGAACACTCTGCAGCAGGAATCACGCAATGCAGAAACTTTGACCTCTCTCAGCCAACTTGAACTGCTGCTGGACAATCCCGACCTTGACAACAGCATCAAAAATCAGACTCTTCAGCAATATTTTGACCGTGCATCGCTATATATGAAAATTCTGCTTTTTCCGCATGAACGTGAAACTTTTCTGCAGAATCAGATAAAAAATGAACTTATTTTTGAACTTTCCTCCATTTTTCTGCACTGCACTCTCGCTGATAATGCACTGAATAAAGCACAGCAAATCCCCCCAGCTGCAAACTTGAATAAATTCAATTCATTCTGGCAGAATATCCTCAGTAATCAGCAAGTCGAATATTCCGCTCTCAACCTTAACGATTTCAGTTCAACCAAAAAAATCCCCGTTCTCAAATACCCTCTGCATAAAAATCCGCCGCTGCAAAATCAAACTGAATACCGCAAATATTATTTCACCTCCGCCCGCGATACAGCACTTGCGATTTATCCGCAGCTTGCCGCAAAATCCGACGGCAAACTCCCTTTGCTGCTGCTTAAACTCATGTACAAAACTCCGTATGAATTGAATAACCACTACGCCAACGATCCCACAATCAAAAAAGATTTCTCAAATCTGATTCTCGAACTTGTCTGGCTCCGGCAAAGCGAACAACTCCAACTCAATATGCAAAATTCCTTCTCCATCTGGCAGGATTTTCAAAAATCTGTAAGCCAGTCAAAAAATATCTCACCCGAAATGCTCGACGGCTGTATCAAATCACAACTTGCCTTTGAACTCGCCGCTCTCAAAATGCTCTCCGAAATTTCCCTCTCCCCATTCAGTAAGCAACAACTTCCCCAAGACAATATTCCACAACTCTCCCACTCCCGCTCTGAAACCCTGCAACTTATCATCAAAGATTTGCTTGAAAAAATCTGAAAGTTACACAAAAGTTTTTGTAAACACTCTGTTCCCAATACGGGGAGATATCTGTATCTTGTGTTTTTTTTGCAGGGGCTTACGCCGCCCGGCGTTCCACCCGCCTCTCTTTTACGCTGACGCGTTCCTCCGCCTGCCTTGTCACGGCGTAGCGCAGCGAAGACGGAACCCCGGCGCCGGGTACGCCCCGGAGCGATGTGACGCTGGTGCGTGAGTGTCAGCGGCTGGGAGCGTCAGGCTGTTTTTCGGCGAAATTTTCGTTTCGTCCTCCCGCATATAAAAGCGGGTGGAACGCTGCGGAATGACGAAACAAATCTTTCGCCGGATTA
>JAFVUZ010000228.1 GCA_017502435.1 Lentisphaeria bacterium | reverse complement strand
CTCCGGGTCGTACCCGGCGCCGGGTGCAGGGGCGGCGTAAGCCCCTGCAAAAAAGCACAAAATAAGTTATCTCCCCATATTGGGAACATAGCGTTACAAAAAGATACTTTTTTATATCTTATACAAGCTCTGTCGAATACGGCAGAGCTTTTTTTATTGCTGCACTCGGTTTCCGCTGTAAAAAATCAGTCAATTTTCAGTACAAAGCTGAAGAATTTAAGGACAGGAAAACTACAGCAAAAAAAATCTGATTACAAAACTGAACAGTTCTTTTTTGCAGAATTTGCATTTGCTGAAAATTAGAGTATATTACATAAAACGGAGTTTTTATGAATATATACCGGCATGAAAAAATCAGAAAATTTACTTCAGACAGACTTGCCACTGCAGGTTTGGTCATGGTCATTTTTCTTTTTTTTATTGCGTTTTTCGCACCTTTTATTGCCAACGGCAGACCGTTATTTGTGCTTACTGACGGGAAAATTGAACTGCCTTTCCTCCAGACGTTTTTTGCTCCAGACAGTTCAGAATTTCTGATTGAACAGTTTTTCAATTACGCACTTTTGCTGCTCGCGGCGTTTGGATTGACAAAATTGATTCCTGCAAAATTCAAAAAAACAAAAAAATTTTTCCCTGCAATATTTGCAATCCTTTTGCTTATCCCCTTTGGCATGGCAGAAAAAAAACTTGACAAAACAAATTTCCGTGAACTTTATGCAAATAAGAAAAATATTATCACCGTTTTCGCTCCGATTCCTTACGGCCCCTATGAACAATGCGGTTCACCTTATGAAATCCCCTCAAAAAAACATATTCTCGGCACCGACGACATCGGAAGGTCTGTTGCCTCAAGACTGATTTACGGAGCAAGGATTTCTCTTGCGGTCGGGATTTTCGCCACTGCATTAAGTCTGCTCATCGGCTGTATTGTAGGGATGCTTACAGGTTATTTTAAAGGGACTGCGGACCTTGTAAGTATGCGTTTGATAGAGATTCTGAATTGTTTTCCGACTTTTCTGCTGCTGCTTATTTTAATGGCGATGCTCAAGGACCGCAAATTTGAGCAATCCGTGCTGATAATCATTGCCGTTCTCGGTCTTACATCATGGATAGGTTTGGCTCTGCTGGTCAGAGGCGAAACTCTGAAGCAATCATCTCTCGCATATATTTTGAGCTGCAAAGCTTCCGGCTTACCATTGTACAGGACTTTATTTTTTCACCTGCTGCCCAATATTTCCGGCGTGATTTTCATCAGTTTCACTTTCGGCATTGCCGGAGCGATCCTGGCAGAAAGCAGTTTGAGTTTTCTCGGGTTCGGGGTCCAAGCTCCGACTGCCAGCTGGGGAGGTTTACTGCGACAGTCTTTTGAAGATCCTCTGCACTACTGGCATCTGACATTTTTCCCGGGGCTGGCACTTTTTATTGCCGTCTGCGGCTTCAACTTCATGGGTGAAGGGCTCCGCAAAGCACTGTCAGAAAGAGAATAAATTTTTCATCTTTTTATAACTTTAATTATGCCTTTGCTGTCACGGTAAGTCGTCGTACCGGTGCTGCTTTTTGTGCCGCTGCCGATAAGTCTGCCGCTGCCGTCACGGATAGTAATATTATTGCCGTTTCTTGTTTCAATGCGGGTTATTCTGCCTTTAGCATCACGGTAAGTAGTCGTATTGCCAGCGGTTGTTGAATGACCGATATTACGGCCGCTGCCGTCACGGTATATTGTTTTATTTCCGACTTTAGTGGCGGTAGCGGAAATTCTGCCTCTGCTGTCACGGTATGTCGTATTTTTGCCATTTGTGGTTGCTCTGCCGATATTTCTGCCGCTGCCATCACGAAAAACAGACGTCTGAGATGCGGCGTACAACGAAAACGAAACAGAAAAGATCAATAACAGAAAAACTTTTTTCATAAACTCCCCCCTATTTTTTTACGCTGTGTACTAAACGTAGACTGATTTTTTATTACAAGGGGGCTTACGCCGCCCCCTTGTATCCCCGGCGCCGGGTACGACCCGGAGCGATGTGACGCTGACGCGTGAGTGTCAGCGGCTGGGTGCGTCAGGCTGTTTTTCGGCGGAATGTTCGATTGCTCCTCCCCTTTTTTTAGGGAATGAGCAATCAAATCTTCCGCCGGATTAGCCACATCAGGGGTATGCCGTTCGTTGCTGTCGCAACTCACTATACCCCCGAACCCCCTCAATTTTTT
>JAFVUZ010000227.1 GCA_017502435.1 Lentisphaeria bacterium | reverse complement strand
TAATCCGGCGAAAGATTTGTTTCGTCATTCCGCAGCGTTCCACCCGCTTTTATATGCGGGAGGACGAAACGAAAATTTCGCCGAAAAACAGCCTGACGCTCCCAGCCGCTGACACTCACTCACCAGCGTAATATCGCACCGGGTCGTACCCGGCGCCGGGTGCAGGGGCGGCGTAAGCCCCCTTGTAATAAAAAATCAGTCTGCGTTTAGTACACAGCCCTTTACAAAAAAAAAGAGAATCTTGCGATTCTCTTGATTATTTTGAAAATGGTAGCGGATCCAGGATTGACATTCGCAGTGCTCATGCCATTACTTCGCTGCTCAAACCTTTGATGGTTCGACAGACCGGACGGTCTGTTTTTGCTATCGCAAAATATCCTGTTTCCTGCCATTTTACAAAAAAAAAGAGAATCTTGCGATTCTCTTGATTATTTTGAAAATGGTAGCGGATCCAGGATTCGAACCAGGGACCTGCGGATTATGATTCCGACGCTCTAACCAACTGAGCTAATCCGCCACAATCTTTCTGTGTCATTTAATATATCTCATTTTTTCAAAAAAGCAAATCACTTTTTCAAAAAAATACGATTTTTTTAGCGGAATGTCTCAATTATTATTGATTTTGACATCTGCAGTCGGATGTATGATCATATCATGCTTCCAACCGTCACCGCGTTTAATGTAATTTATCCTGAAATTATTGAGTTCAACATCTTTCACATTGGCAAAATACACCACACAATCAAGACTGTGCATATGAGTTCCGTATTGACTGCAGTCAACCTCGTGATGAGCCCACGCAGGAGCCTGTCCGGTAACATTCAACTGCACATTGTTGAAGCGGATATTGTCAGGTTTGGTAAAGTTATTACCGATAAATGCCGCCGTATGCTCGGTATCACAGCAGTAATTGTCAAACAGAATGTCTCTGATACGGTCATCAGCATCAAATCCGGAATTTATAAAAAACGGTATTTTTATATTTGTTCCACGCACATTCTGCACTTGAACATTGGTGATTTCCGTCCCCTTGACTGCCGCACGCGTCCAATATTTTGACTGAAAATGCATTCCGCAGACAGAATCTTTGAAAATCATATTGTTTATAAGCACATTTCTGATCGTTCCTGAACCGACTCCAACCCGGATCGCATTCGCCCCGTATGAGGCAATTACGCAATTGGAAATTGTAATATATTCACAGGCACGGTCATGTTTGAGCATCTCATTGTCGCCGCGGATCGCAATCGCATCGTCTCCGGTCTCGATTATGCAGTCGCTGACTGTAACATTGGTACAGCAGTCAATGTCAATTCCGTCACTGTTCAACGCTGTCCGCTCATTCTGAATCCGTATGCCGCGTATCTGTACATTTTCGCAGCCATGCACCAGCAAAGTCCAGAACGGAGTGTTGCACATCACAACATCCTGAATCCGCACATCACGGCATTCATAGAAATATACCATCTGCCCCGGACGCATCCGCTTTTTATCAGCAATTATACTGAAACCATCCGGCCAGAAACAATACTCCTCCAACGGACAGAATTCCAGTTCGCCGGTAAAAAATGAATGCCCGCTGCCGTCAATCGTTCCGAATCCGGTAATCGAATTGCCGACTGTTTCAACTGCCATTATAAAATGACCGCCATTCATCTCTTCATGCGGCCACGCTGCATTCTGCGGAAATACATCCGGCGGATTGTAATCATCAAAATCCGGACTTGCAATCAGAACCGAATTGGATGACTCCAGATGCAGTTCAACATAATCACGCAAATACAATGTACCGGACAAAAATCTGCCCGCAGGCACAATGACTCTGCCGCCGCCGGCAGCCCCGCATTCATCTATCGCACGCTGTATAACCGCAGTATTTTTCGTAACTCCGTCACCGACAGCTCCGTAATCCAGAATATTATACATAAAATCCCTTCTGTAAAATTTGGAGGTAATGCGGGGGAGAAGAGAAAAACTTTTTTGGGCGTTCCACCCGCCTTTTTTTATTTTTTCTTCTCCCCCTGCCTTGTCCCGCCATAGCCTTCGGCGACGGCGGAACCCCCTCATCTTTTTCAAAAAACTTTTATTCAAATACGCTTTTTCATTTACTTCGTAAATCTCAAAAGCGTATTTTTAATAATTTTTTTCATTCATGAATCATGCCGTTTACAAATTTTTGAGTAACGCTTTCGGAATTTTGCGTCAGCAAAAAACGAAAGCGAACACAAAAGTTTTTGCAAAGGGTGGGGTTCGGGGAGGGGAGAAACTTGTTTCAACAAGGTTTCCCCTCCCCGAGTCAAACTTACTTCACATCTTTTCGTGTGGCAACGACCATATCGACCCAGATGGCGTTATCTTTTTTGGAGCCTTTGACGTAAGCGGGACCGGTAAATTTGGCGGAGACCCAGACTTCGTCCCAGGTATTGTCACGCGGATCACCATCGGAGAGGGTGTACCAGTGGGAAGTATTGGCCTGAATTGCCCAGCCGTGAGCCCAAAAGTAAGATTTGGGCAGAAGGGAAATTTTACCGTTGAGCTTGTACCAGTGGTATTTTTCGTCCTGCGGAACGGTTTTGAGAATAGTGTAAATCCGTCCGGGCATTTTGTGGTTGCCGAGTTGGAATCGTGTTGAGCTGAAGCGTACGCCTTTGATAGGCAGAATTTTATCTACGCCGTGGAAAGCAGGTTCGGGGTTGGCGGATTTGACAGCTTTTCCGACAGTTGAATCGGCGTCATCGACGATTTTTGAATTATAAATTCCGACGGGTCTGAAATGCGGATAAGCGATCATGCGGAAATTTTCTTCCGGGACATTTTTGAATTTTTCAGGTTTCGGGAGGTCAAGTTTGACCATTTTGAAACGTTTTTCAAATTTATCTTCCAAAAATTTGCCTTTTTTACGCGGATAGCGATTTATGTAGTCATTTACGAGAGATTGACATTCTTTGAGGAGAGCGTCTCTTTTAATGCCTTTTGCCGCGAAAGTTTTATCATAAGACGGCCAGTTGGCGAGGATTGCCCAGACAAAGGCGTTGCGTTCATGTCGGACATGACGGCGGTAAACGCTGTTGACGGGGAGAGATTCTTCTGCTTTTTTGAGCATCAAGTAAGAATCGAGCATGAATTTTTTGGTGATGAAAGGCCATGCTGCAACGACCATAGTGGTCTGCATTTTGGGATAAGGTTTGACCCCGGCACGGATTTCTTCAAACAGTTTACGCATCTGCGGTGCAGCAGGTCCGTAATAGGCGGGGAAGAAAATATCGGCGATTTTCTCCGGATCTTCATCGAGGTTATTCATCAAACGGTTGGAAAGGAAATAATTGAGTTCGATAAAGGGCTGGGGAGCGTGGGGATCACGTTCAGCTTCGAGGAAGAGGGCGATTGAACCGAAATTTTTAAAATATTTGAGGTCGGGTTTGATAGCGTCAAAAATAGTTTCAACGCGGGGAGGATTGTAATAATTGCCTTGACAGCTGATATTCCAATAGTCCCAGATCATGAATTTTGCTCCGGTATTTTTCCATGAATCAAAATAAGGCATACGGGATTTATTGACCGGTGAGGTCAGCGGACGGAAGGGGTCGCTGCCGGTGAATTGGTCGCAAAGGAAAACGAGAACGTTTTCAGCAGGCATGGTCTTTTTGGAGACGTTGCGTGTCGGACCGTAACCGAAAGTACGGATGATGATTTCAGGATATTCTTTTTTGATTTCAGTTGCAACATAGTTAATATAGCGGAAAAGCAGTCCGGCTTCGGAGCCTTCTTCGGTGGAAATTGCAACACATTCGGGGCATTTGCAGATATAGGGTGAAGCGTCAAGTGTTGAAATATCATAGACGTATGGCCATTCATCCTTCGGGAATCTGGCACGGTCTTTTTTGATCATTTCACGCAAAGAGTTGAGAGTTATTTCCCAGACTTTTTTGTTGGACATACAAAGACCGCCGCTGAAAGAGAAATTTTTGGGTTTGAAGCGTTTGCCGAGCTCATTCATTGAGAAATATTCCGGATGTTTCTCAAAAAGATTCGGATTGACGTAATGTGAAAGGGAGTGACATTTGTAGGAGTGTGAAATATTGTAAATGCCGCCAATGTAATCCGGCACGCAATAGGGATACTGATAACCGTTGATACGGCTTCTCAACAGCCAGCGGTTGTATTTTGCAAGAACAGATTTATCATAAGCACCGATTCTGATAGTTCTTGCAAAGTCATCATAAATCTGGCGTCCTTCAAAAGCGGGCATTTTCTTTTCATTGAATTTTGGGAAATCGGGTTTATTTGCGGGAATGGCAGTATTGTCCATGTGGACGAATGAAACGCCGAGTTTTTCCAGCAGAGTGTAAACACCGTAAAGTGTACCGACAGGTCTGCCGCCGGTGATAATGAGGTCATCGCCGACAGTTTTCAAAATCCATTCTTCCTGTCTGGCTTTGGTATAATCTGCACCGTTTTTGAGTGCAAAGTCAGTCTGACCGAGATAAATCACACTTTTGTTTGCGGCATCTTTGGCGGCGATTGTTTTGAGTTTTTTACCGTAAATCTTACTGTAAAATTCATTGATTTCCTGAACGGCAACCTTTTCAAATTTTGAAAGGTCTTTGCCGACAACAAGGTATTCCGGAACTGCCGCAAAAACTGCCGCCACGGAACACAACGTTGCGAGTATTAAAAATTTTTTCATGTTTTCCCTTTTATTTATCGTTATTAATTAATGTGTTAAACAAATATTTATAATCGAAGTTAGAAATTTTCAGACGATCCATAAACTCTACATGGCCATCCCAGAAAAGATACGGAGCTCCGGTTTTGTGGCAGAAATTGGCATGACTGCGAACCATATTATTAGCAGGAACAGAACCATCCTGTTCCTGAAGCCATTGTCCTGAAGGTATGGCATTGACATCGACACGCGGGTCGCCGTCGTAATCTGCCTGACGTTCAAAAATCGTAACCATACGGGACGGACTTTTTTTCAAGCGGGAAGATTTTCCGTAGGTAACATTGATACCGGAGTTGTCGGCATGATAAACCACTCCGGCTTTGATTCCGGGCAATGCCGCCCAGTTTGCTCCGTATGTGCGGTGTTTATGATCACAGGAACGGATGTCGCCGGGACAAAGCAGAACTTTCCATGCATTGGGATTATTGGGTTTGAAGTTTGTTCCGTTGTAACAGTATGCATAAAGCAGAATAAACCAACTGTAATTCGGGGCCCATTTACTGCCGCTGCCGCTGATATCCACACTGTCAGGCGGCAGATTATCATAATCGCTTTCATAAACGCCAAGATCAAGACCAATCTGCTTCAAATTACTGGTACAAGCGGAAATTCTGGCACGGTCACGGGCCTTGCTCAGAGCCGGCAGCAGCATTCCAGCCAGAATTGCGATGATGGCAATTACGACGAGAAGTTCAATCAAAGTGAATTTCTTTTTCATATTTTCCCTTACTTAACGTTATACATATACTTGGTTACAAAATTGGATTGTTTAGTCGGATTCAAATATTCAACATGACCGTCCCAGAAAAGGAAATTTGAGCCGGTTTTGTGACGGTACAGGGGGCCTCCTGATTTATGTGCTCCTGATACAGGATTAAAATTAGTCTGATTTTTGCAGAAGTCATTCAGGTTCCATTTGCCGCCGTCACCGTATCCCTGAGCGGAACTCATTACATATGAATTGAGAATCATTTCGCAAATAGTAACCATTCTGGATGGCGATTTTGCCAATTTATGATCAAATCCCCTGGTACAACCGACACCGCTGTATCTTCCAGCAAATATTTACCGGAGGCATCAATTTCAGGCATGGCAACAAAGTTTGAGGAATAAGAACGCCAGGTATTGCGGTCAGAAGGAGCTCCTGAACCTTCACGTTTCCGGTCAGACGGGCAACGCACTGCGTTCCAAGCTCCTTTTGAGTTTTCATCAAAACCGGAACCATTGTATGTACCGTACAAAAGTGTATACCATGTACAGTTGGGATTGGCTCTGTTGTCTTTTGTCGGCGGCATACATCCCTCATCATTAACGTAAATTGCAAGTGCAAGTCCGATCTGTTTCAAATTGCTGGAACAGCTTGCCACTCTGGATCTTTCTCTGGCAGTGTTCAATGCCGGCAGCAGCATTCCTGCCAGAATTGCGATGATGGCGATCACTACCAGAAGTTCAATCAAGGTGAAGCAACTTCCTATAGTTTGTATTTTGTCATGTTGTTTAAGGTTGTTTTTCATATTTTATCCTTTCTGTTGGGGGTTAAAATTTTGTGGGAAATTTTGGGAGGTTTGGGAGATTTGGGAGGTTTGGGAAGTTTATTCACTCCTCTCAAAATTCTCAATACTCTCAATACTCTCAATACTCTCAATACTTACTTTCTTTTTAAAAAAAGAAAGTAACAAAGAAAACTTTTTCCCGCTTTCAAATCCTTTCGTTATTTTGTGTCCGATGCAATTACAGAGCCCGCCTTCGCACAAGGCTGCGGCGGGACAAGCAGCCGTT
>JAFVUZ010000226.1 GCA_017502435.1 Lentisphaeria bacterium | reverse complement strand
GGTATTCAAAGAGTTCCCGCAAAGAACTTGTGGAAGAAAATTTGATATGCCCGAATTCACAAGTAAAACTCAAATTCAGAAAGTCCGGTGAGGCTCTGACCTCCTGCACAGATTCCCACGGAATCAACAGATTTTCCGTTTCCAGTTCCAGCCAGAACCGGGGGAGAGGTTCTTCACTTTTCTGCCAATAACTCTGTTCCATAAAATCCTCCTATATATAAGTTATAAATCCATTCCTCTGGATTTTTTCTTGTTCCGTTCCCGTTCTTCACGCTCCTGTTGTTCGCGGCGGTTTTGTTCGGCTCGCTCGCGGGCGAGCTTTTCTCTTGCCTGTCGTTCTGCTTCCAGCCGGAGCGTTTCTTCGCGGGCGGCGGCTTCTTGCTCAGCAACGGCTTTTTCGGCGGCAAGTTGCTCCTGACGTGCTTTTTCTGCGGCTTCTTTTGCTTGGATTTTGGCAGACTCCTGAGCAAGAAAATCCAATGCTTCCCGCATAGAATTCTTTTTCCGGGGAGCAGAAGGTTCTGCCGGTTTTTCGATCCTCAAAACACTTGGTTTGAATGTGAACGGCGGCATTGTTTCTTTGGATTTTGCGGGCGTTGCGGCAGGCTTCGGTTTTGGTTCCAGAGGCTTTTTGCCGCTTCCAATATCAATGAGCCATGCCATAGTTTCCTGCCACTTGCTCAATGGTTTTCTGGACATCTGTTCAGCAGCCTCCCGCTGTCTTTCTCCGGCAAGTTCCTCTTCTTTTGCCAAGGCGATAGCCCGCTCCTGATCCATTTCCAGAATAGTGTTTTCAGAAATCGGTCCATACCCATACTTCGCCCAGCGGGAACGTCGGGAGGCAATCTGCTTTGCCCGTTCCCAGACTTTTGCGGTCGTCTGTTTGATCTGTTCCATAAACAACCGTGTCCGTTCAATAACGCTCTTATATTTTTCATTCGGCAGCGTTTCAGCCTTCCGGCGTTGAACATCTTCCGAAAGCGGCAACATCCGTTCTGCAGAAATTTGTCCTTCCGCCAGCAAATCGTGAACACTGGTTCGGTCGCCAATACGGAAACTTAACTGCTGTTTCAAAAACTCCTTTTCCGGACAATGCAATGCCATATTTTTGCGTCCACGACTCAACGCCACATAAAACGCTTTCCGATCCAACGCCTGTGCCGCAACCACAACATTTTCAGCAGTCCGCCCCTGGGATTTGTGCGAAGTCGTCACCCATCCATACTTGAAAGTTGCGTAATCTTCCGGCAAGTCGATCAACTCTCTGGGAGTGCCATCCGAATAGAGCATCATCACCTTGCGCGGATCGTCGGTGATTTGGGCGATATTGCCGTTGTAAATCTTTTTATCCCGCAAATTTACATTGAATTGAATCAAATCGCCCCGGCAAAGTTCGATTTCCCGCAATTCTCCCACCTCAATAAAATCTGCCGCCGCTTTCGGACGCAGACATTTGCCGGAATCCAGATAAACAAAATCTCCCTCCACCCGCTCAACTTTGGCAACTTCACCGGCATTGCCGATATCTTTCATATTCCGGATAAACGCAATGGTCGTTCCCGGAGCATAATT
>JAFVUZ010000225.1 GCA_017502435.1 Lentisphaeria bacterium | reverse complement strand
ATCCGAAGCCGAATCCGCTGGCATAATATCTTTCGACCAGAGCAATAACGCTGATCAACCCCATAGCCGCTTCACCGCCTGCAACAGCGATAACGTAACGGCCTGCGACACGGCCTGCCGCGAGAAAATCGGACACGCCCTTAACGTACCTTTGTGCATACAACCCGACTCCGATGACAATCGCCAGCGGAATGAGTGCAAACACCCAGTCTAACCAATGCATAAAAACTCCTTTCTTTTTGTTTGTGTTTTTTATGAAATCGGTGTTGTATAAAAAATAGCACACTTTCGTCAAAAAAACAAGTTAATTTGCGGAATTTTTCGTCATTTTTTAAACCATTTTTTATTTTTTGACGGATAAAATGACGGATTTTTACACAAAATCCGTCACTGAAAACAAAGAATCCCTGCAGCCGTTGACTGCAAGGATTCTGAATTTTACGGAATTATATCTGTTTATTTATCAGATTTTTTTTCCTCTTTAACGGAACCGTCATCGTTTTCATCAATATTTTGACGTTCATTCAAACGTTTAAACAGACGAATCAAGTCTCTGGTACCGCCGATAGTGAACCATACGGTTGAAATGATACCGACACATGAGGCAACTGCAATGCTTACAAGCCATTGACGGTAAACCCACCAATGTGCAGGCCATCTGTAAAAAGCATTCCAAACGATTGTACCGATGAACAAAAGGACAAATGAATAGCCGAATGAATAACTGAATACTGACCATGCAAGGATTTTGTCACCTTTTTTGTATTCATCAGTAATACCGATAAAGATTGAGAAAAATCTCTTCCATGTGATTTTCGGAGGTTCTTTTACAACACCGGTTTCACTGTAAATACCGCGATGGAGCATTTTGTCCATATTGAAGGGTTTGCGGCAGGTCAGCAGAGAAACAACAATGTAAAGTGTAACAGAAATAACAATTGCAATAGCATAGATTTCCTGTGAGTTCAGCGGGAAAGCATTCGGATTTGCCCACCAGTGCAGATACGGTTCAAACGGTGCAGATGCTGCTCGCAAGGCTTTGTCAACTGCCGGCAGATAACCATTCGCCTCAAGCCACGGATAAATATGTTTGACCCATGTTTTCTGGAAAATGATACCGGTAACAGCAAGAGTTGAACCACAGGCCAGTGAGCAGAATGCACCGGCTGCTGTACCGCGTTTCCAATACAGACCGAGAACGATTGTCGGACCTGCTCCACCGAGCCAGATGGCACCGGTGATGGCAAAGAACATCAGAATATAGTCCAACTGTGCAAAATAGAATGAGAAGAACCATGCAACCAACGCAACAAAAACAATACCGCAACGCAGCAGCCACAAATGCTGTTTCGGAGTAAGTTTGAGATTGAAAATCGGAACAATAACGTCCTGAATCAATGTACTGCCCCAGCTGTGCATATAAGTGGTGTCTGTACTGAGCATCAAAAAGAACATAATAGCACAGAACAAACCTGTTACACCGATCGGAAGCATTTCACGCATGGTGAGTGAAGAACGCATCTGATTATGGATGGTATGGAAAGTCTGGGCTCTGCCTTTATCAACTTTTTTGATTTCTTCCATAGCCACACGGTGGAAATTATCAACAGTACCGTCTTTTACCGATTTGTAAGTTTTACCGTCAACAGTAAAATCTCCGGTCTGACCGACCTGAATTTCTTTTTTGTTTTTTACATCATAACGGGGCAGTGCAGTATCAACTTTTTTGGAGATTTCTGCCCGGGCCTTGTCGTATTCCGGAGCAGAAAGCACATCGGAAATAGTTTTGAGTGCCAGCTGACGGTTGACGGAGTTTGAACCTGTTTTGCCGTCACGGAAACGGACATTGTTCATGTAGGTCAGAGTTGCAATGGCAATAATGAGAATCATCATGTAAGAAAAACCGCCACGCCATGTACCGAGCAAACCGCCCATTTTCTGTTCATGAGCATTGATAGCCGCAGCATTGTAACCCTGTGATGAGTTCCATGCCATACGGTTGAGAACGGTTGAAATAATACCGACCAGAACATAAAATAAATTAAATGTACGAAGCTGGGAAATGTCATAGGGATTAAGAAAACTTTTGCCCGGTTCCTGCTCCAGCAATACCGGAGCCATATCCTGCATATAGGACATCTTCCAGAAAATGGCAACGATAATGATGAGATACATCGGATAACTCAAAATCCCCTGAATACAATCAGTAACCATAATCGTTACCTGTCCGCCGCAGCAGGAAATAATAACTGCTACTGTCAAAAAGCCTGCCATCAGCAAGCCGAAAGTCGGAAAATGCCAGCCGAAAATATCGGTGAAAATCGGCAGGTCAAGGAAGTAAATGAGAAAACGGGCACCGACTGCGGGGAAAATCGCATAGTTCAAAATACCCGAAGTTGCCTGCAGAATTGAGGCATAAATACGGAACGCTTTGTTATAACGGATTTCAAAAAACTGTCCGAGAGTCAATGCTTTGGTTTCACGGTAACGGTAGGTGCAGTATCCGGTCAACGCAAACAGCAAACTGAGCGGAGCAGTCAACCCGCTCCAGAATCCGAAGCCGAATCCGCTGGCATAATATCTTTCGACCAGAGCAATAACGCTGATCAACCCCATAGCCGCTTCACCGCCGGCAACAGCGATAACGTAACGGCCTGCGACACGGCCTGCCGCGAGAAAGTCGGACACGCCCTTAACGTACCTTTGTGCATACAATCCGACGCCGATAACGACCACCAGCGGAATGAGTGCAAACACCCAGTCTAACCAATGCATAAAAACTCCTTTCTTTTTGTTTTATGTTTTTTATGAAATCGGTGTTTTAGAGAACATAGCACACTTTCGTCAAAAAACAAATAATATGCACAATATTCACGTCATTTTTTTAAATACTGACGGATTTGACGAATAAAAAAATGACGGATTTTCACATAAAAATCCGTCATTTTATTGTTTTTTACCTTCAAACAATTGATTCAATGGTTAAATTTTTTGGCTGTGTACTAAACATAGACTGATTTTTTATTACAAGGGGGCTTACGCCGCCCCCTTAATCCCCGGCGCCGGGTACGACCCGGTGCGATATTACGCTGGTGCGTGAATGTCGGCGGCGGTGTAGTGTTTAGCTATTTTTTCGGCGGAATGTTCGATTGCTCCTCCCCTTTTTTTAGGGAATGAGCAATCAAATCTTCCGCCGGATTAGCCACATCAGGGGTATGCCGTTCGTTGCTATCGCAACTCACTATACCCCCGAACCCCCTCAATTTTTTTT
>JAFVUZ010000224.1 GCA_017502435.1 Lentisphaeria bacterium | reverse complement strand
CCCCTTTTTTTAGGGGATGAGCAATCAAATCTTCCGCCGGATTAGCCACATCAGGGGTATGCCGTTCGTTGCTGTCGCAACTCACTATACCCCCGAACCCCCTCAATTTTTTTATTATCAGTCAATGTTTAGTACAGAGCCTTTTTTTATAAAATCATTCCTGCAATCCATCCCGCAATCAACAGCGGAATATTATAATGGATAAAGGTCGGTATTGTCGAATCGAATATATGGTCATGCTGACCATCAGCATTCAAACCTGCTGTCGGTCCGAGAACCGATTCAGATACCGGAGAACCGGCATCGCCCAAAGCACCTGCAACACCGACAATTGCAATCGTTGCCAGCGGTGAAATGCCAAGTTTAATGCACAACGGCACATAAATCGCAGCAATCAAAGGAACTGTTGAAAATGATGAACCGATCCCCATTGTAATCAAAAGCCCGATCAAAAGCATCAGAAAAACCGCCAGACCACGCTGATCGCCGATACTGTTGGTTATCATTGCAACCATCGAATCAACGCCGCCGGTAGCCTTCATGACTTCAGCAAAACCGCTGGCTCCGATCATCACAATACCGATACCGCCCATCATATAAATACCTTTGGTAAAGACATCCTGCGTGTCGCGGATCGAAATGACTCCGGAAATAACAAAAACAATTATTCCCGCAAGAGATGCAATAACCAGTGAATCGAGCCACAACTGACCTGCCAGCCCGACAGCAATCGCAATAACACCGATACAGACTTTTAACGGTTTTATTTCGGTTTTGACCACTGCATCACAATTTCTGATTTTATCACGGTCATAGTTACGCGGTTTGCGGTAAGAGATAAAAACCGCAATCAAAAGTCCCGCAATCATACCAAGTGCCGGAATAAACATTGCTTTCGGAGCCATATCTGCTGTAACCTGCAAACCGTTGGTCGTAATGTTTTTGATCAGAATTTCATTTAGATAAATACGGCCGAAACCAAACGGCAGAACCATATACGGAGTTATCAGCCCGAAGGTCAGAATACAGGCGACCATGCGGCGGTCAAGACGGATTTTTTCAAAAACTTCCAGCAGCGGCGGTATCAGAATGGGAATAAATGCAATGTGGATAGGAATTACGTTCTGGGATGAAACAGCCGCCAATGTAAGAATGATAATCAATGAATATTTAAAAATAAAAAGACTTTTGGGAGTGACTGATTTATTTATCTTTTTAAACAGCAAATCAGCCAGCAATTCAGTAATGCCCGAACGTGAAATCGCAATCGAAAAAGCTCCAAGCATAGCATAATTGAAAGCAATATTTGCCCCGTTGCCGAGCCCCGCGGCAAATGCTTTCATTGTCGCCGCCTCGCCGATACCGGCAATCAATCCGCCGGATATGGCAGCGATTATCAGTGAAAAAACAACGTTCAGCCGCAAAATTGACAACACCATCAAAATTACAACTGAAATACAAACCGGATTGCACAAAATATCCTTTAACATAATAATAACTCCTTTAATAATTGCAATTTCAGATAATTTAGCACTGAAATTGCAATTATCAAGTCATATAAATAATTTATGCAATCATAAATCCGGAAAAAACAAATTACGGATTTACTTCTTTGCCGTCATTTTTGAAATCGCAATTGAATTTTTCAGCAATTTCTACTTCAAAGTCTTCCAGCTGCAGTTCACCTTTGCCATTGCTGACAACAACTGCTGCCTGCTGAACATTGCTGCTGCCACGCATATCACTGACTTGGAAAACATGGACATTCTGCAGGAAGTTGTCAACAGTATTGACGGCTTTTCTGCGGAATATTTTTCCATCTTTGCCATAAAGAGCCAACATGACAGTTCCGGTACCTTTGGAGCGGGTTTTGACAATAATGACGTCATCTTTGGTGCAGTTGAACTTCGGACCGCGAACGCTGACATTGCCGGTAAGTTTCAAAGCCTTGCTCTTGGCGGTGGAAACGACTGAAGCTTTACCGTTCCAGTCTGCAGGAAGTTTGCCTTCCTTGAAGGTTTTGACTGAATATGCCGGAATCTTTTTAAATTCATTATCCTTGACATTGCGGACAATTACAACTCTGTCAACATAGATTGCATTGGGTTTCGTTGAACCCGGAACGTATGCAGGACCGGTAAATTTAGCAGACATCCAGACCTGGCTCCACAAATTGTCAAGCGGATTGCCGTCAGTAAGTGTGTACCAGTAATTCGGACGGGCCTGAAATGACCAGCCATGTCCCCAGAATGTAGTTTTATCACGCAATTCGATATTGCCGGGCAAACGATACCAGTGATATTTTTCATCCTGAGCAACCTGTTTGAGGATGGTTCCAACGCTGTCCGGATATCCATTCAAAACAAATTCTGTGCTGTAGAATTTATGTTTTCCCGGCAAACGTTTGTTAACACCGTGGAAAGCAATTTGCGGATTACGGACGATATTTGCTCTGCCGACCTCCGACTCTGCATCGTTAACGATAAAGGAGTGAAGATTACCGACACCTCTGAAAGAGTGTCCGGTTATCATACGGAAATCTGCTTCGGGAACATTTTTAAATTTTGCCGGACGCGGGAAAATTCTGACCGCACGCTCAAAACGCTTTTGATATTTGGGCAATATTTTTTTCAAATCAGTTGCTCCGTAACGGCACATATATTCATTGATCAATGTACGGCATTCTTTGACCAGCTGTTCGTGAGTTATATTGATTTTTTTGAACTCTTTTCCGTAATTGTGCCAATTGGCAAGAGCATACCAGATAGGAGTAATTATTTCATGACGAATGCGTTTGGCGAAACGGTCATTTGCGGGCAGAGCACGTTCCGCTTTGTGCAGATCCTGATACATATTCACCAGAAATTCAGGAGTTACATATTTCCAGTGACCGACGCTCATAGAAGTTGCAGATGTCTGCTTGGATTCTTTAACTCCTTTGCGGATCAGATTGAAATATTTTTTGGCAACCGGATAACATGGGCCATAATATGCCTTGAGAAAATCATCTGCAAGTTTTTCGGCATCCATATCCGGATTGACCATCAGATGTTGTGCAGTAAAGTAATTAAGCATCATGAAGTTTTGCGGAGATGCACTATCCAGACTTGCTTCATAAAAAATACAAACTATTTTGTTTTTGATGAAGTATTTCAAATCAGGCTGAATTGCATCGAAAACTGTCTCAATTCTGGGCGGAGTGAAATAATTATTTCCCAGATTCCAATAATCCCACATCTGCAGTGAATCAACAGCTTTTACCCACATATCAAAAATACGCTGCTTCTCTTCATTTCTCGAACCGACAGTTTGGGCAGGGTCATAGGGATAGAATGGGTTGATAGAAGAAAAACTATGTGCTACACGAACAAAAACATTCTTTTCAGGTTTAATTTTTCCGGGCTTTCTGACTCTGGTCGAAGTACGGATAATAACATCGGGATATTCTTTGCGGATTTCACGGGCTACACGGTTGATATAGAAGAAAACCAGATCACGATCACTGCCGCCTGCCTCAGATATTTTTCTGCATTCCGGGCACAAACAGGTATTGGGGGTAGCATCAAGTTCAGAAATATCATAGACGACAGGATGTTCACCTTTGGGATAAGCGGCACGGTCGCGTTTGATAAAATTACGCAAACTTTCAATAGTGATTTCTGCAACTTTCGGATTTGACATACAAAGACCGCCGTTAACAGACATTGATCTCGGTCTCTGACGCTTACCGAAAGCGTCCATCATGAAATATTCCGGATGATCTTTAAAATATTTTTTGGGATTGACATACCAGCAAAGGTTATGGTAGGGATAAGTTGAAAGATTATAATAATCTCCGCAGTAATAAGCCTTCAAATCATTGGAGGGCTGTCCATTTATGCGGTTGCGGAGAATCCACAAGCGATATGCCTCGATTGATTTTTCCGGGACCTTTGACGCTTTCATTGGACCGTAGATACTGTCCCAGATCAGACGTCCGGCAACTGCAGGTTTTCTTTTTTCATTGAAATTGGGAAAAGCAGGCTTTGACGGGAAATAAGTTTCATCGGGAGCAGCGAAAACAACTCCGAGACGTTCAGCCCATTCATAAACTCCGTAAATAGTACCTGCCGGGATACCGCCGGCGATGATAAGGTCATCATCAACACTTTTGAGCATCCATTCTTCCTTGGCGAATTTGGACTGTTCAAAACCGTTTTTGCGTGCGGCAGCAGTATTGCCGAGATAGATGACAGATTTGCCTGCAGCATCTTTTTCAGCAATTGTTTTCAACTGTTTGCTGTAAAGCTTTTCATAGAAAATTTTGATTTCCTGCTCTGCCATTTTTTCAAGCCGGGACGGATTGTTACTCACGACCAGAAATTCCGGCACTGCCGCAAAAACAGCACTCATACTCAAAAACATCCAATAAAACAAACTTTTTTTCATTTTCTCACTTCCTTGAAATTATGTTAACTCTCTTGTATTTTCTTCCGTATATTATTTGAGTGGTCTATTGAGCATATACGTCGCATGAAAAGTTGAGTTCTTAAGCGGATTCAAAAACTCAACATGACCATCCCAGAAAAGGAAATTGGAACCGGTTTTGTGACGATAAGTCGGATTGCCAACCTCTTCACCGCCGCTGCCAAGTTTAAATCCTTGCGAACCGTTGCAATAATAATTAATAATATATTTAGTAGTGTTAGAATATCCAGTCAGTACAGACATCAAATAAGAATTATAAATCATTTCATAAATAGTAACGACCTGCGAAGGAGAACGTTTTAATCTATGTTCCAAGCCGAATGTCTGATAATTTTTCATGGAATCAGCAGCAGCAGCCTCGTCCTGAGTTGCATACCCGCCATAAGTTAAATATGTGCCGTCTGCCGTAATATCAGGCATAACATAATAACTTGAAGAGTATGAACGCCACTTACTGCGTGGCTGACTGGAATCACGTTTGACGTCAGACGGACAAAGTGCAATTTTCCATGCACCTTTGCGGTTTTCAACCCAATTGCTTCCTTCTTTTTTAGAATACAGCAATGAATACCATGTTGCCGGAGCGGAACGGTCATATGTCGGCGGCATACGACCTTCGTCTGTATTGTAAACATTAAGGTCAAGACCGATTTGTTTCATATTGCTCGTACAATTTGATAAACGTGCTTTATCCCGTGCTTTACTCAATGCAGGCATCAGCATTCCGGCAAGGATTGCTATAATGGCGATTACTACCAGAAGTTCAATCAAGGTGAAGCAACTTCCTATAATGTGCATTATAGGAAGGAAAATTTGACACGGTTGAGTATCACGGCACAGCCGTAGGTCTGACGGCAGGGCGAGACAGACAATAAGGAGTTTAAGGAAGTTAAGGAATTTAAGGAAAAAAACAAATGACTGCACTCCAGTCCGGCTGATGTGGACGCTGACGCGGCTGTCAAGCTGGT
>JAFVUZ010000223.1 GCA_017502435.1 Lentisphaeria bacterium | reverse complement strand
GATTGTAAGGTCGTTCCTTATGCTTACTGCATTATGAAAAATTGCGGCGGTCTTGTTCCCTATGAAGCAAGCCGCCAGGCAGAATTAAAAACTAAATTCAACAAAACTGAAAGGAAGACAAAATGAACGTAACAACCAACACCGTCAGCAACACGCCTGTTATCACCATTCAGGAACCCGGAGCCAAAGCGACCAATGCCCAGCTGCGGGTGATCGGTCATGCCGTCAAAGAAAACCAGCTGGACCGTTTTGATGAAAATGTCTGGAAGAATTTGACCAAAGGTCAGGCGGCAGAAATCATCACCAAATTGTATGCCGATCACGGAGAACTTCCGGCATCGCAAGTCCAGAAAACCAAACTTGGAGATTTGATCCGCAGAGGTTTTCTTAAAGGGCTGAAACGTGAAACTTATCAGAATCTTACCAGTTCACAGGCAAAACGCATGATTTATAAAGGATTGCAGAATGAAACCGCCAACCGGACCGTTGAAGGATACGAACCAAGGGAACCGCTGGCTCCCCGTGCCCCAATGACAGAACGGCAGAGCGAGCGGCTCACTCAACTGGTGAACGATGGATTTCTCTCCCGGTTTGATTACGGATTTTTCCGTAAAATGACTCATGAGCAGGCGAGCAAATACATCAGTCTTGGCAAATGGCGTCAAGCCAATAACCAGAGAGTTGAACCGGAAGTTCAGCCTGCCGCATAAACATAATTGAATCCGGCATAGTAGAGCACTATGTCGGATTTTTTGCTTTCAGACTTGATTTTTATCAAATTTACGGTTTCAACGCAGAAACTGGAATGATATGAACTCCATTTACATTTGTGTATCCTAATTCGCCACCAGTAATGACCATCAATAAATCCGGTTCTGCCAACGGACATTGCTTTTCTGTTTTATTATATTCCCGTATGAGCTGCCGTATTTCCAAAAGATGAGCTGCTCCTTCTTCTATTTCTTTTGAACCAAGTTTTATTTCTATCAGTGCATAGCGACCATCTTTCAAGTGAAGCACTGCATCCGCTTCCAATCCATAACGGTCACGATAGTAGGAAAGTTTGCCGCCCAATGCCATTGAATATGCTTTTAAATCCCGCATAACCAGACTTTCAAAAATGAATCCGAAAGTCTTGAAATCTTTCAGGAAATATTCAGGATCAGCTCCGAGTGCAGCCACGGCAACTGACGGATCACACATTCCGCGTTTGGGAGTTGAACGCATACTGGCTGCACTGCGAATAGCTGGACACCATGCCGGAATATCACTGATAACAAATAATTTTCGTAATGCCGCAAGATAGGAGTCAACAGTAGGCATAGAAATATCCTGCACAGCAAGAATATCTTTCCGCATACTGGTCTTATTCGCCAAGGTAGAAATATTTCTGGCATAAGATTTCAAAAGCAAGGATGCAACGAGAGGATCGCGTTCAACATTGTCAACTCTGGATATATCAACTTCGGCAACATTATTTACATAATCACTTGCAATAAAGAGTTTGGCATCATCGCCTCTTGCACTCAAGGCTGAAGGCCAACCTCCGCGGCAGGCGGCAAATATCAATTCTTCAACAGATAATTTACCTTTGGCCCCGTCAATTTCATCCGCCGGATTCTTGAACATTTCCAATAGAGAAACATCTCCTGATGATTCTTCTGACTCCCAAAGTGTCATAGGAGTCATTTCCAGACGGGAAATCCTGCCTGTTCCGGTGTGTTTTGTCTGCGAATCATCTTTAACTACTGAACCGGTTAGAATATATTGCCCTTTTTCTCCACTGTTGTCAACGGATGCCCGAACTGCATCCCATAAAACAGGAGCAAGCTGCCACTCATCTATCAACCGCGGCTTTTCTCCCTGCAACAATAAAGACGGCTTGGTTTCAGCTAATTTCAGATAACCTTCCTGCAAATCAGGATTCTGCATTTCCAAAACACTTTTTGCGTGCTGTTTGGCAGTTGTTGTTTTTCCGCACCACTTGGGACCGACAATCAATGTCGCTCCTACGGAACGCAGCCGCAAATCCAATTCCGCATCGACAATTCGTGATAAGTATTTCATAGTTAGTCTCCTTGTTAGGGTATAATATAGCCCGATTTTATGTTTTTTCAAGTTTTCATTTTGTGTTTTTGCGGTATTTTACTTTGTGTTTTTTACGACATTTCATTTTGTGTTTTTGCGGAAAAATACCTTGTTTTACACGTCATTCTCTTTATGTACGTTGACAGTTACTCCCTCAATGGGATAAATAATTTTCACCCGTTCCAGTTGAAGCAGTGCCAAAAGATCATCAAGTTTCTGCTGACTGCAAATCTTAAAATGCAATCCGAATGTCGTAAAAAGTTCAATGATCTTTTTTGACGGATCGCTCTGAATCAGAGAAACTGCGTGCCACGGAATGACAAAAGTTTGAAATTCCGTAACGATTTGCAGACGGGGCATCAAATGGGCACTCCGCTGAAAGCAAACATCGGATTGATCCGGTTCCACAGAATTGGCATCCAATTCTGTTTCAAGTTCAATCAATGCCGCGACCAGGGCCGGGCTTGCGTG
>JAFVUZ010000222.1 GCA_017502435.1 Lentisphaeria bacterium | reverse complement strand
AGCCAACCAAGTCGTAGTATCTACTTCTTCTCCGACCAAACACTTTATACCAATACCATATTTATCTACCCCTGCTTCAATTTGCATAGAAGGACAAGCGATACTGCTGAGTTTACCATTAATATAAGCACCACGAGTCTGACACTGATCTGTTCCGAGATAAGGAGTCAAAGATCCAAATTCACTGCTACTATACGACCAATGAGGTTTCCCACTTGAAAACGAATATCTGTCAAAATACCAGCCGTCATTATCCTGCAAATACTGCATGGTTGCGGTACCGAGCTGTTTGAAGTTGTTAAGACAGCTGGTGGCACGGCCGCGTTCTCTTGCCTGATTCAGTGCCGGAAGCAGTATCGCCGCCAGAATAGCGATAATTGCTATGACTACGAGAAGCTCTATTAAAGTAAAGCACAAGTGCTTTACTTTCCTGCAGGAAAGTCCGGAAACCATCTTTTTCATAACCCTTTTTCTCCTTTTTTTTGGGGGTGTTGATTGTCAGTCTTTTAACATACCATATACAGTATTATTTTTCAATAATATAAACCTGTCATTACTTGATTTCAACAAGTGAAACATTGTCATACCACGCTCTGCCTTCGGCTTTCCAGATCCACAAGCCGATATTGCACTCGGTCTGCGGAGTGATGTTGGCAGGTGTCTTGAATTCAAAACTCTGCTGATGCCAGTCAGTTTTGCCGGTTATCCGGATATCCGGGAAAGCAAACTGACTTGCTCCGATATTGAGAAATGCTCCTGCTCCGGTACCGGCAGCAGCTTTATCAGAGATATCAGTACGCAGGAAAAAGCTCAAACGGTAACGGGTATTGGGTTTCATGCCCTTAAATTTCTGACCGGCAGCTATATTGTGTTTGTCCCAGTTGGTGATGCACAAACCGCGGGTACCATTCATGAAGATCTTATTATCCAGCACGCTGTTTTTGATTTTGACAAGCTCTTTCTGGTTGCTGCTCCAGACATACCATGCTCCGACAGTATTGGGCAGCCAGACTTTGCCGGTATCGAAATCACCATCTTTGATCAGATTTTTGCTTGCCGGTTTCTTACCGGTTTTCATCATTCCCCACTGTTCAATGGCATGAAAAGATCTGCCGATGACCGGACTCCACTGATAATTGGCTTCTTTGACTTTACTGGCATTATCTCCGATGATCGTCCGGTGACGGGCAAAATTGACCGGGAACCCGGCAGGATCGATCTTGCCGAAAACTCTCTTGTTTATTGAAAGATTGATGTAAAATCCTTTATCATGCTTCCGGACGATCGGTTTGCAGTCTGAACTCCAGCTGTAATCAGGTTTGCCGTCTCTCACACAAACTAAATCCGAAATCGCACCATTAAGGTTCACTCCGATATGGAAATAGTTTTTGCGGTCACCGGAAGGATTAAGCAGCACTTCCACGCAGGAATCCATGAATACATCGATTTTATCATTGGTATTGCACTTTGCCTGGGCATCTTTGATAAACGGTTCTTCGCAGTCAAAGATGAATACATAATAATCTTTGGTCTCTTTGACACTCACTTTGGTAGCAACTTCACCGACTTCGCTCTGATAGGGACGCAGGCCGATGGTGCCGGGGAGATAAAATTCCCATGAGCCGAGAACTTCTCTGTCTTTGGCAAATTTTTCCGCCCGTTTCATAAGCGGTCCGAGCATCTCACGACGCATGAATTCCAATCTGCCCTCGATATCTTTATCTCCGGCAGCGGCTTCTTTGGCATTGTCGATGTAAGAATTCAGCTCTTTGAGCTTGGCAGGTGAATAAATTTTGGTCCATAATTCAAATTCGCCGGGCAGTTTGACCTGCGGTCCTAAAGCGGTATCAGTGATCGTGCCGGTAACTTTTTTGCACCAGAGATCTTCAAGATCATCAAAGAAACGTTTCATATATTTCGCACCCGGACCAAACATAAGTTCATAATGTTCATCAAGCAGCTTGTCCACATCCGTATCCAGATCCCACGCCACTTTGGCAAAGGTATAATAGTTGAGATAGTGGAAAATCTCATAATCAGTTTCACTCTCAAGGAAACAACCGTAGATATAATCACGGACAAACTGCAGATATTTTCCGGTTTCACGATGCATCATCGCCGGAATACCCACCAATTCAGCTTTGCTCATGTGTTTGCCCGGATAAGTCCAGATGGAGATTTTGCCGTTGAATTTTTTTGTCCATTTTTTGAGCAGTTCCAAATCGCTTTCCCAGTAGCCCGGAGCTCCGAGACCATTGACCGCCAGCTGCACTGAAACATTCTCCGGAATATCACATTCAGGAATCTTTTTCAACGCTCCGTAAGCCATCTGCGTAACAATACCGTCGATGTTTTCCGATTTCAGACGTCTGGCAATGTCAGAAGTATATTTCCAGACGTAAGTGCTGATCGCCTGGGCAGCAGCAGGATCGGTCTGATAAACTCTTTCTCCCGGAGCAATTTTTGTACATTTATCACAGCAGCACCAGTAAAGCCAGTCAACCGGCATCACTGAAACATAAGAATCACAGGCAAAGTTGACATCCCATTTATCGGATGTGCTTTTCAAACCGCGGCTTTTCGGAGTTTTACCGGTCAGATAAGCTTTGGTGTCCTGATAAATTTCCTCAACAACACCGCTGTGAAAACAGATCTGACCGGGGAAAATATGATCAGGTTCTTTGTAACGGCGGCCGTCAGGAGTAAGAGCGAAATATTCCGGATGGGTCTTGCCGAAACGGTAAAGCAGATCAATATAATCAAGTCCGTGACCGAAAGGAATGTGACTTTCTGAATAACGCTGACGCAGAAAACTTAAATTGTCACCTTTGATACCGCCGAAATAGGTGTTGTTTTTCTCATACCATTTGACATTTAAACCGCTGTAATTGGTGCGGTCAATAAGATCCGGACGATCCATAATATCGATTTCAAGCGGAAGAAGAAGTTGTTTGTTTTTGGGGACGACCGTACCATATTCACCGGCAAAGTAGAAACGGACTCCGACAAAACGCTCCAGAAAATCGTAAACCGCACTCAAAGTACCTCTTTTCATCCACATACGCCACGGGTTTGTCCGGATATTCGCATTGTCGGAATCAGCTCCGGCAAGGTAAATATTGTTGCCGTCACGTTTGATGAAAAAACCTTCTGAAGCCAGTTTGCTGATATCGATACCGGCACTTCTGGAAAATTCATTATCACCGAGGATCAGAGAAATTTTTCCACCGGAAGGTGCTGAAACTACCGGAACACTCATCCCGGTGGATTTCTTGATGTAACGCTGTAATTCTTCAACAGCAAAATCCAGAATAGGAGTCTTTTTGGTAACAACTATCTCCAGCTGATCCACTGCTTTGCGGCTGTCGGAAATATTGATCCGTCTTTCACCACGGTCAAAATTTGCAGCGTAGGAAACTGCACCAAGCACCATAATGAGGATAAGAAACAGATTTTTTAACTTCATTTTGACTCCTTTAAGTTTTTTATACTTCCGGAAATAGGATAATCATACACCACTTGTATAATATACACCATAAATAATGTTATGGAAATAGTAATTTTGTCTTATTTATGGTAAAAAAATCTTATTTTTATAAAATTTAAATATTATTGCTTAAAATTCGTAACTCCCATTCCGGTAAATTTATAAACTTAACAAACATACATCATGTATATCAAAAAATGGTAATTTAATCTTATCAACAGTAAAAAAATCTCTTACTCCCGGTACATCACTCTGCTCCGGATCTTGCTCCATGCGGAGTTTGTGGCTCGCTATGCTCGACAAGCGGTGGTACGGACTTTTACGGACATGTACGGACACTTACGGACAGCTCCGTGGATAACCGCAGTCTGCTCCGGCTCTTGTTTATGCTGCCTCACGCTCACTCGTCATGCAAAAATTTGCATGACATCGCTT
>JAFVUZ010000019.1 GCA_017502435.1 Lentisphaeria bacterium | reverse complement strand
TTCCAGTTCGACAATGGAGCAGCCCGGTTCAATGGCCAATATTCTGATGCAGAAAGCCGGAGTTGTTGAAGCCTACCGGTTGCCGAAGAATACTTTCGCCGGAACTGAAGTTGTTGCCGACATTCTGATTATTAAAAAAGGTTTTACCGAAGACCTCTCCGGAAATCTGAAAACAGTTGAAACATCCGACAATACCGGAACTGTTGAAATCAACTCCTATTTTGCCCAACATCCGGAACATATCTTTGGAATACTTTCCAAGACCGGCAGGATGTACGGCAAAACAGATACCACTACCGTTTTACCGGGAGACAAATGTCTTTCTGAATACTTTGCCGAAGTTCTGAAAAAGAAAAATGAATCAGTTACAGAACCGGTCATTGAAAATAGTTCATCTCCTGAAACCGATCTTTTCGGCAATGTGGTTATCGACACCCCGAAAAGTAAAACTGTCAATATTGGCGAAATCCCCGAAACCGCTGAAGCTCCACTTGATGCAAGAGAATACACGATTTTCTGCACACAACACGGAGTTTATCAGGTTATTGATGGTGAAGGCAGACGGATGAAAGACCGCAAAGGAGAAGACCTTTCAGCAAAAGAAATCAAAAAGATCACCTCTTTTGTGGCAATCAAAGAAACTTTAAACCGGTTGATTGCGGCTCAACTTGATTTCAACGCATCTGATTCTTTCATTGAACAACTCCGGACTCAGTTGAAATGGCAGTATGAAGATCATGTTACCCGTTACGATGTTCTGTCAAACCGTACTATGCACCGCTTTTGTACAGAAGATCCAGAATACAACAAGGTCGCCGCCATTGAGAATTGCAAAAAGGTTTCTGTCGTCAATAAAGCCGGAGTCAAGACCACTAAAAATATCTATGAACCGGGCGATATTCTGTTCAAACGGACGCAGTACCCCTGGAAAGAACCGGATCACGCCGATGATATTGTGGCGGCAGGATTGATTTCCAATGCCTACCGGAACTGCATTGATCTATCTTACATCGGTCAGATGACCGGGAAGACTCCGGAAGAAGCAAAAACAGCGTTACTTGCCAGCAAGGAATATTTCTTTGATCCGGCTACAAAACAGATTATGTTGAAAAGCCGTTATCTTTCCGGAAACATCAAGCGGAAAATTGCCGAAGCCCGTCTGCATGATTTGGAAGATAATGTTGCCGCCTTGCAGGAAGTTCTGCCGAAACCGCTTACCATTGAAGATATTGATTTTGCATTGGGAGCATTCTGGCTGCCGCAGAGTGTCGTGGAAAAATGGGTCGCCAAAGATTTGAACGGCAAAGTGGAAATCATTTACGATGAAGAATCTGACAGTTGGAAAGTCAATGCCGACTGGGAAAACCGGAATCTGATCAATCAATACAATCTTGACCGTATACCCACCCTTGATTTGCTGGAACTTATTCTGAACTTGCGTGATCCCATTATTCATACTAAAGTCTGGGACCACGATCGCGGTCAATTTATTGATGTCGTTG
>JAFVUZ010000221.1 GCA_017502435.1 Lentisphaeria bacterium | reverse complement strand
GGTACCAAAGTTTTCGCTCTCGCAGGTCAGATCAACAACGTCGGTCTGGTTGAAGTTCCCATGGGAACCACCCTCCGCGAAATCATTTACGAAATCGGCGGCGGTATCTCCGGCGGCCGTGAATTCAAAGCTGTTCAGACCGGCGGTCCCTCCGGCGGCTGTATCACTGCTGAAAACCTCGATACCCCCATCGATTACGGCAACCTCGCTAAAATCGGTTCAATGATGGGTTCCGGCGGTATGATCGTTCTTTCTGACAAAGACTGTATGCCCGCTATGGCTAAATTCTACCTCGACTTTACCAAAGATGAATCCTGCGGTAAATGCACTCCCTGCCGAGTCGGTACCCGCCGTATGCTCGAAATGCTCGAAAAAATCTGCGACGGAAACGGTACTGAAGAGATGCTCGTCGATCTCGAAAATCTCGCAAAAACCATTACTGATACCGCTCTCTGCGGCCTCGGTCAGACCGCTCCCAACCCCATCTTGAGCACTTTGCGTTACTTCAAGGATGAATACCTTGCTCACGTCCGTGACAAGAAATGTCCCGCAGGTACCTGCCGCAAACTTTTCACCCTCAAGATCAACGACAATTGTATCGGTTGTACCAAATGTAAACGCAACTGCCCTGTTGACGCTATCACCGGTGAACTCAAACAGCTGCATGTCATCGATCAAAGCAAGTGCATCAAATGCGGTGCCTGTATCGAAGGATGCCCGAAAAAAGCTATCGTCATGGAGTAAGAGAAACTATGTCTACTGTAAATCTCACTATTAACGGCAAAGCCGTAACTGTTCCCTCAAACTACACCATTCTTGAGGCAGCACGTCAGCTCAATATCAATATTCCCACTCTTTGCTATTGTGCTCATCTGGGCAACGGCGAATGCAATAAGCCCGCCAGCTGCCGCGTCTGTGTAGTCGAAGTCGAAAAACGCCGCAACCTTGCCCCCGCTTGTGCAACCCCCGTTGCCGAAGGCATGGTCGTTCATACTAACTCTCTGCGTGCACTCCGTGCCCGCCGTACAGTTGTTGAACTTATGCTCAGCGATCATCCCAAAAACTGCTTGACCTGCCCCAAAAATACCGACTGCGAACTCCAGAAACTCGCTGTCGAATTCGGTATCACTGATATCGAATATCAGGGCGAAATCAACAATTTCCCCGTTGACAAATCCAGCGATGCAATTATGCGTGACCTCTCAAAATGCGTCATGTGCCGCCGCTGCGAAACCGTCTGCTCTAAAGTTCAGACTGTTGGCACTCTGACCGGTTACGGCCGCGGCTTCAAAGCCAAAGTCGGTACCGCCAGCATGATTCCCCTGGCAGATACCAGCTGTACCTATTGCGGTCAGTGCGTCAACGTCTGCCCCGTCGGTGCAATCACCGGTATCAGTTATGTCAAAAAAGTCTGGGCTGCTATCAATGATCCTGCCAAAACCGTTATCGTTCAGACTGCTCCCGCAGTCCGTGTCGCTGTCGGTCAGGAATTCGGATTCGCTCCCGGCGTCCCCGTCACCGGTAAACTCGTTGCCGGTTTGAAAGCTCTCGGTTTTGACAAAGTTTTCGATACCAACTTCTCCGCTGACCTTACCATTATGGAAGAAGGCAACGAAATCGTCGAACGCATCAAAGAAGGCAAAAACCTTCCCATTCTTACCAGCTGCTGCCCCGGATGGATCAACTTCATCGAACACAACTATCCCGATTTGTTGAACATCCCCTCCAGCTGTAAATCTCCTCAGCAGATGTTCGGCGCTATCGCCAAGAGTTACTATGCTGAAAAAATCGGCGTCAAACCCGAAGATTTGATCGTTGTTTCAATCATGCCCTGTCAGGCAAAGAAATACGAAGCCGCCCGTCCCGAATTCGCTCCCAACGGCGTCCGTGATGTTGACTTCGTCGTTACCACCCGTGAACTCTGCAAGATGTTCAAGGAAGCCGGTATCAATCTTGCCAACATGAATGATGAAGAATACGATAATCCCCTCGGCAAATCAGCAGGTGCCGCTGACATCTTCGGTGTCACCGGCGGTGTTCTCGAAGCTGCCTGCCGTTCCGTTTATTTCATGCTTAACGGCAAAAACCTCGAAGGTGATGCAATCAACTTCCGTGCTGTCCGCGGTCTTGACGGTATCAAAGAAGCCAAAGTCGAAATCGCTCCCGGCAAAACCATCAACGTTGCAGTCTGCTCCGGTCTCGGTAATGCCCGCAAAGTTCTCGACATGGTTCGTGCCGACAAAAACCGTTTCCAGGCAATCGAAATCATGGCTTGTCCCGGCGGCTGTATCAACGGCGGCGGTCAGCCTTTCCTCCACGGTGATGCTGAATTGCTTGAAAAACGCATGAAAGGTCTTTACACAGAAGATGAACGCAAAGCAATGCGTTGCTCTCACGAAAACCCGGATATCCAGGCTCTTTACAAAGAGTTCCTCGGTACCCCCGGCAGTGAAAAAGCACATCATCTGCTGCACACCGAATATCATTCAAAATAATTTTTGAATCAGGTATTTTCAAATGGGAAGAGGTTTTCCTCTTCCCGTTTTTTTTATTTGGCTGTGTACTAAACGCAGACTGATTTTTTATTACAAGGGGGCTTACGCCTCCCCCTTGCGACCCCGACGGGGGATATCCATCCCCGTTTTGTGACGCTGACGCGTGAGTGTCATCGGCTGGGTGGTGTCAGGCTGTTTTTCGGCGGAATGTTCGTTTCGTCCTCCCCCTTTTTTGGGGAATGACGAAACAAATCTTCCGCCGGATTAGCCACATCAGGGGTATGCCGTTCGTTGCTGTCGCAACTCACTATACCCCCGAACTCCCTCAATTTTTTTTAATTATCAGTCAATGTTTAGTACAGAGCCATTTATTTTACTTCTTTGCCGGAACAAGCGGGACCTGCGTCAGAACAACTGCGGCAAAAATCGTTATACACCCCAGACTTTCATGCAGATTAAGTGTCTGGTTCAGAAAAATCCAGCCGCCAAGTACCGCAAAAACCGATTCCAGACTCATCACCAGAGATGCAGTCACCGGATGCAGATACTTCTGCGAAACCATCTGCAATGTAAACGCTCCCGCCCCTGAACCTGCACCGCAAAAGAACAGAAAAAGCATCGCTTTCATAATATTCCCCCACTGCCACAATTCCCCCGCACAAAATGTCAGCAATGTAGATACCACAGATGCAACCGCAAACTGAACACATGACAATCTGATGCAGTCGCACTTGCTGATATAATGGTCAATACAAAGAATATGCAGTGAATAAAAAAATGATGCCGCTATCACCAGCAATTCCCCCTTGCCGATATTACCGATGCCGCTGCACAGCAAATATGTCCCGCCGAGTGCCAGCCCCACAGCGATCCATAAACTCAAAGTCGTCCGCCTTTTAAAGAAAATTCCAAGAAGCGGAACTATTATTATGTATAACGCAGTCAGAAAACCGGTTTTGCCGACCGTTGTGAATTTCAATCCTATCTGTTGCAGATTACTGGCGATCCCAAGTGCAATGCCGCACCACAGTCCGCCGTACAGCAAATTCTTTTTCGCCGGCACATCAACCGCATCCCCCCACAAACTCAACCGCTTATCTCTGCATAAATCCACCACAACAACAAGCACCAGCAACGCCAGAAATGCAATAATAGACCTCATTGTATTAAATACCACAGGTCCGACATAATCCATTCCACTGCTCTGAGCAGAAAAAGCAAATCCCCACAGCAAAGTAGCCGTGAGCATTGCAGAAAATCCCCATACTTTTTTCATCATTCCTCCATAATTTAAAATCAGATAATATATCACCACCGGAAAATTTTACAAGTTTTTTGCTAAACTGTTTATCATTAAAATAATGTTCAATACAAAACCATTAAAAATAGACTGTATTCTAAACTCAAACTGTTTTGTATTGCAAGGGGACTTACGCCGCTCATTGCTGTTGCAGTTCACTATACCCGATAACCCTCAGTTTTTTTCAAATTCAGTACAGAACCAAAATTTTAAAACTCCTTAAACACTCTGAATTCCCTGTCTCTCCGCAATTGGAACAAAGCGAAAATAAAAGGCTCTGTACTAAACATTGACTGATAATTAAAAAAAATGAGGGGGTTCGGGGGTATAGTGAGTTGCGACAGCAACGAACGGCATACCCCTGATGTGGCTAATCCGGCGAAAGATTTGTTTCGTCATTCCGCAAAAAAGCGGGAGGACGAAACGAAAATTTCGCCGAAAAACAGCCTGACGCACCCAGCCGCTGACACTCACGCGCCAGCGTCACATCGCTCCGGGTCGTACCCGGCGCCGGG
>JAFVUZ010000220.1 GCA_017502435.1 Lentisphaeria bacterium | reverse complement strand
GTACTAAACATTGACTGATAATAAAAAAAATTGAGGGGGTTCGGGGGTATAGTGAGTTGCGACAGCAACGAACGGCATACCCCTGATGTGGCTAATCCGGCGAAAGATTTGTTTCGTCATTCCGCAAAAAAGCGGGAGGAGCAATCGAACATTCCGCCGAAAAAAATAGCTAAACACCACACAGCCGCTGACACTCACGCGCCAGCGTAATATCGCACCGGGTCGTACCCGGCGCCGGGATTCCGTCTTCGCTAAAGCTACGCCGTGACAAGGCAATCGGCGTCACGCGTCAGCGTAATAGAAAGGCGGGTGGAACGCCGGGGCGGCGTAAGCCCCCTTGTAATAAAAAATCAGTCTACGTTTAGTACACAGCGAACAAAAATAAAAGAAAGGAATTTCCCAAAATGATGAACCTCATGATCTGCAAAGACAAACTCGACTGCGGTGCAGAAGCCGCAAAGTTCGGTGCTCAGAGAATCCGTGAAGCCATCGCCGAAAAAGGCGAATGCCGCATCATCCTCGCCACCGGTGCCAGTCAGTTTGAAATGCTCTCAGCCCTCATCAGAGAAGAAGGTATCGACTGGTCCAAAGTTACCATGTTCCACCTCGACGAATATGTCGGATTGCCCATCACCCACGGTGCAAGTTTCCGCAAATATCTCACCGAACGTTTCGTCGATAAACTTCCCGTCAAAATGAAGGAAGTCAACCTCGTCGAAGGTGATGCAGACGACGTTTACGCTTTCTGCAAAAAACTCGGCGAAAAAATCAGCGAAAAAGTCATCGACGTCGCTTTCATCGGTATCGGCGAAAACGGTCACATCGCTTTCAATGACCCCCCCGCCGATTTCGATACCGAAGAACCCTACCTCGTCGTCGAACTCGATGAAGTCTGCCGTAAACAGCAACTCGGTGAAGGCTGGTTTCCCACCCTCGATGATGTACCCAAAAAAGCTATCTCCATGAGCGTCCGTCAAATCATGAAAAGCCGTACCATTGTCAATACCGTACCCGATGCACGCAAAGCATACGCCATGCGTATTACTTTTGAAGATGAACTCTCTCCCATGCATCCGGCTTCAGTAATCCGTCTGCATCAGGATTGCCGTACATTCTGCGATGCTCCCGCCGCCGCAGAACTCAGCAAATTCACCCGCGATCTCTGCACAAAAAAATAATTTTCAGTAAAAGTTGAACTCAGTACCGTGAGGAAACAATAAAAAATTTCCTCCGGTATTGCTCGCCTTTTCAATAATATAATGTACAGTAAAATAATATTATGGAAAATATCAAATACGCAGATTTACAAATAAACGGTTTCATGGGGGTAGATTTTGCAGCACCGGATCTGACAGAGGATCAATTCATCCGCACTGCAGAACATATTTTCAATTCAGGAACATACCTTTTTCTGCCGACGATCGTAACCAGTTCAAAAGAAGTTTACTTACGCAATCTCGCCATCATGCAGAAAGCCGCCGAAAAACACGGCTGGCTCGACCGTATTCCGGGAGCCCACCTTGAAGGGCCTTTTATTTCTCCCGAACCCGGAGCAGTCGGTGCACACATTCCTGAATATGTTATTGAAGCAGATGCAAAATTTTTCGATGAAATACTTGACCGTTCAAACGGTTTTGTCAAACTTCTCACCGTCGCCGCCGAAAAAGAAAATATGGCTCAATTCATTTCCCATGCCGTATCAAGAAATGTAACCGTCTCCTGCGGCCATCAGCTGGCATCTTTCGAAGACCTGAACAATGCCGCTTCTGCCGGTGCAAAACTTATCACACACCTCGGCAACGGCTGTCCCAATATGCTCGACCGCCACAATAATATCATCTGGTCGGGAATGGCTTGCGACGGCTTGAGTGCCATGATCATCACTGACGGTCATCACCTGCCGCCGACTTTGATAAAATGCATCATCCGTGCCAAAGGTGTCGATAATGTAATCGTTACCAGCGATGCCGCTCCAATTGCAGGATTTCCCCCCGGCAGATACAACTGCTGGAACAATGATGCCATTCTTGAGAAAAACGGCCGTTTCCATAACCCGGAAAAAGGATGTCTCGTCGGTTCTTCCGCCAGTATAAAAAATTGTGCAGACTTTCTCCGCACTCTCGATTTTGTCAGCGAAAACGACATTATCCAAATGACGTCAATAAATCCGCTCAAAGTTATAGATATGTATAAATAAATAGGACTGTTGCAAAACTTAAAAAAGTTTGCAATGCCCTTAATTTTTAGGCTCTGTACTAAACATTGACTGATAATTAAAAAAAATTGAGGGGGTTCGGGGGTATAGTGAGTTGCGATAGCAACGAGCGGCATACCCCTGATGTGGCTAATCCGGCGGAAGATTTGATTGCTCATTCCCTAAAAAAAGGGAAGGAGCAATCGAACATTCCGCCGAAAAAATAGCTAAACACTACACAGCCGCCGACATTCACGCGCCAGCGTCTCATCGCTCCGGGTCGTACCCGGCGCCGGGGATACAAGGGGGCGGCGTAAGCCCCCTTGTAATAAAAAATCAGTCAATGTTTAGTACAGAGCCTTTTCAAAAAGGTTTTTTCCCCACAAAACAGCTTTGCAGCAGCCCATTTTTATTTATCCCAGGGATAACGGATGGTAAATTTTTTGCCGTCTTCGAGGATTGATTGAACTGCGAAGATTCCGGGGATTGTCATACGCAGACCGTCACGCAGACTGCAGGGGGCTTCAGCGGCTTTGGCACGCAGGGCCTTTTCAAACGAATACCACATATATGAATCCGCTCCGCCGTGACCGAATGATTTCGGCAGATCATACGGTTGAAAACTGACCGGCAGTTGAGTATATTCTCTTGCTCCGTACATTTTGGTCGAAGAGAATCCGGTGACTTCGGGCAAATTGCCGCGTTTGGCAAGATGTTCAAAACAGCCGTCTGTACCGAAAACACGGAACGAATGAGTCGCGGCCTTGTAATTATTGATAAAACTGTTCGTCTGTCTCACTGTTACTCCTGATTCAGTACGGTAAACGGCAATGTTTGCATCATTTGCCTCCGGAATGTCCGTAACATGGCTGCCGGTAGTGAACGCATTAACATAACGCAGATCTTCATCCATTATCGACAGCAGCGGACCGAGACCATGCGTACAGTAATAAGCAGGATTCTGCAAATTGCCCGGACCTGGTTTCCGCCACGGCGACTCCTGCCAGAAAGAGCGGCAGTCATGAATATATTCAGCCTCAAGCAGATAAGGTTTGCCGAGCAGACCTTTATGATAAATATCCTGCATGGCATGAACAAAGCCCCAGCCCATTGTTGTTGCACCTGTCATCAGCAGGGCATTTGAACGAGCCTGTGCCTGCCACAGCATATCTGCTTCTGCGAGAGTTGCCACACTCGGAATATCAGAATAAACATGAATATTGCGTGCAAGTGCTTTGGCACAAAATTCGGCATGGCAGAGAGCGGGAGTTTCAACCAGCAAAACATCAAACTTTTCGTCAGCGAGCATTTTTTCAAAATCGTCATAAAATTTCACCTGCTTCATTGTTTCTGCAAGCGGCGGATTATTGCGTTGAGGTTCAAAAAACAACTCTTTTTTAATATCACAGGCACAAACAGCATCAACCCCGTCTGAAGTGCTGATATTTTTGAACATATCACGTCCTCTGTGACCGAGGCCGACAACTGCCAAACGTATTTTCTCCATAAATCCCCTCCTCAGGAAATCTTTTTAACAATTATTTTTCAACTTGAAACTGATAGCGTGTAACTCCATGCATTTTTTCACCTGCCTCCAGACGGATTGAGGGAAATTCCGGATGATTGACCGCATCCGGCCAGTTTTGAGTTTCAAGGCAGAATGCACAACGCGGACCGTATTTGCCGTTTTTGCCTTCGCCGCCTGCTCCGCCTGTATAAAGCTGAACTCCGGGCCGATCGGTATGCATTACCATACGGATACCGGATTTTTCACTATAAACCATTGCCGAATTTTCATGATAAACATTATTTTTGTCATCAAGTACGAAATTATGGTCATAACCGCCGCATTCAGCAAACGCTTCGCTCAAAAAACGCCCTTTGCGGAGATCGAAATAAGTTCCCGTCACCTCCGGACATCTGCCTGTCGGCTGGGCAATATCATTGATTTCAGTATATCTGTCAGCGGCCAGCCGGATAAAATGTCCGTCGCATTCGCCGCCATTATCGCCGTCAAGATTAAAATAAGCATGATTAGTCAAATCTGCAACGGTCGGTCGGTCGGAAGTCATTTCAAATGCAAACTCAAATGTATGATCTTCTGTAATGGCATACCTGACTTTAACTTCCAATTCTCCGGGGAAACCGGCATCTCCATGGGGGCTTTTGAGATAAAGTTCAAGTTCAGTTGCCGTATGCTTTGTAACCTGCCACAGACGGTGGGCGAAACTGAATCCGCCATGCAGAGTTGAACCGCGTTTGTCATTGAGCACCATCTGATAAGTCACTCCGTCAAGTTCAAATCTGCCGTTGGAAATACGGTTCGGAACACGTCCGACCAGTGCCCCGAAAAAAGGAGGATTTTTTATATATTTTGCAGGATCTTTCCACCCCAGCACCACATCACGCAGTTTTCCGTCACGGTCAGGAGCAAAAAGTGAAACGATACAGCCGCCGCAATCAGTAATATCAGCACCGAACCCATCAGCCAGACGCAAAGAATACAAACAGGCACTTCTGCCATCTTCAAAATCAAAAAAATGTTTTTTCATAAATACCTCAAAAGTTTAAATCCCAATAACTTTTGCTCCAATCAAAGGGCACACTGCTGTCTTGCTTTTCTGCATTAAAAAACAGAATTGTCAAAAAATCACTGCTGCGGAGTACCATTATTTTTGAGTTTTGCCTCCTCTGCCATCAGAATCATTTCAACAGGAGTCAGATATTTCTTTTTGTTATTGCACTCTTTGCAGCAGGCAACGACATTTCCTTTGGTGGATTTGCCGCCGCGGACAACCGGCACGATATGGTCCATAGTCAATTCCTCCGGCGGAAACTTGCCGCCGCAGTAATGACAGACGCCCTTGCGGAGAAGTTCCTGAAAAAAGGGACTTTTCCGCAATTCACGGGCTTTTTCGCGTTCACGTTTGATATGACGCTCGTCGCGATGTATTTCAATATAATCGTCCATTATCCGATGCTCACGCCGGAGGGCATTTCTCCGTCGGTGGTAATGAGTTTCAAAGTATCGCCGTTTTTGGCGGCAAGAAGCATACCGCAAGATTCAACTCCGCGGATTTTTGCAGGCTTCAAGTTGGCGACAATAACGATAGTTTTGCCGATAAGTTCTTCAGGTTTGTAATAAAGAGCGATACCTGCAACGAGCGGACGGATTTCTGAACCGACTTCAATTTTGAGTTTGAGCAGTTTATCCGCACCTTCAATTTTTTCAGCCTCAAGAATTTTTGCAGTTTTGAGCTGTGTTTTGAAGAAATCGTCAATGGAAATAAGGTCAACAACATTTTCAGCGGGAGCTTTTTTCTCAACTTTTTTCTCTGCTTTGGGAGCGGGTGCCGGTGCGGGTGCAACTTCCTCCTGCAAACGGGGAAACAAAGGATCGCTGTCCTGCATGGTACAGCCGACGAGGATTTGAGCATCTGCATCAAGCAGATCGATACGGTCAGAAACAGGAACTCCGAGAACTTTCTGCAATTCAGCCATTTTTTCAGGCATGATGGGAGAAAGCAGAACTGAAACATGATAAACCGCATTTGCGGCAGTATAAAGAATAGTTTCCAGACGGGCGGTTTCGCCTTTTTTGGCAAGAGTCCACGGAGCAGTCTTTTCCATATAACGATTGCCTGCACGGACGATTTCCATAACGCTGTCGATACCCTGGTCGAGTTTCATTTCAGCGATTGCCTTTTCCATAGCGGCTTTACCGGCTTTTACGGCATTGATAACTTCGAGGTCATCAGCATTGAATTCAGCAGGCTTATTGATAAGTCCGCCGCTGTGACGCAGAGTCATTTTGAGCACACGGCTGGCAAAGTTGCCGAGGTCATTGGCAAGGTCGTTATTGTAACGTTTGACAAAAGATTCCTCCGTAAATGATGCATCCTGTCCGGGAGCCATTGCGGCAAGCAGATAGTAACGGAAAGCATCAACGCCGCATTTATCAACCATATCCATCGGATTGATGACATTGCCGAGGGATTTACTCATTTTTTCACGTCCTGTGAGCCACCAGCCGTGAGCGAAAATGGTTTCAGGCATTTCAACATTCATGGCTTTGAGCATAGTGGGCCAGTAAACAGAGTGAGTAGTCAGAATATCTTTGCCGATAAGGTGTTTTGAAGCGGGCCACCATTTTTTGAACATTTCTTCGTCTTTTTTGTAGCCGACACCGGAGATATAGTTAATGAGAGCATCGAACCAAACATAGCAGACATAATCCTTGTCAAACGGAAGTTCAATACCCCAGCTCAAACGGGATTTGTGACGGGAAATGCACAAGTCCTTAAGTTCTTTTTTCAAAAATCCCAGTGTTTCATTGGCACGGAATTCAGGCATGATGAATTTGGGATGGGATTCTATGTAGTCAATCAGCCACTGCTGATATTTGCTCATGCGAAAAAAGTAGTTGCTTTCAACGATTTCAGTAACGTCACGGTTGCATTCAGGACATTTGCCGTCAACGAGGTCTTTTTCTGTCAGAAAGCGTTCACAACCAACGCAGTAGTGACCTTTGAAATCGCCTTTGTAAATTTCGCCTCTGTCATAAAGTTCCTGCAAAACTTCCTGAACGACTTTTTTGTGGTCGGCATTGGTGGTGCGGATGAAATAATCATTGGTAATGCCGAGACGTTTCCACAAATCCTTGAAACGTTCAACAGTATCATCACAATGTTTCTGCGGGTCCTCATTACGGAGTTTGGCCGCTTTTTCAACCTTCTGTCCGTGTTCGTCAGTACCTGTCAGAAAGAAAGTCGGAATACCCAGTGAACGGTGAAATCTTGCCAGTACATCAGCAAGAACTGTCGTGTAAGCATGACCGATATGCGGTTTGTCATTCACATAATATATCGGCGTTGTCACATAAAATTTATCCATAAAAAACTCCTTTTTTGCGTAAAGAGAAGCGTTTTTCAGGGGCGAGGAAAAAACCTTGTTGAAACAAGTTTCTTTTCCTCGCCCCCGAACCCCCACTCCTTTTTACAAAAACTTTTATATATTTATTTTTGCATCATCATATAATATAACAGGAAAAGGGATTTTTTCAAATTAAAATTCCTTAAACTCCTTATTTATCATTCATATTTCAGAATATAAAATTTAAGTCTGCTGCCTGCAAGTTCCGCAAGTTTTGCATAATATTCGTAATTCTGTGACGGAGCCGGAATAAAAAACGGTATTGCACGATACACCTGCCCATTACTGTCATCCGTCAGATCATGATTGAAAAATGCATTTAAAAGATAACATTCATCTTTTCTGAAAAGCAGCCGCCGGACTGCCAGATACTGATCTTTGGGCATAAATACAAAAAATGCAATAAGCGGAATCCCCTGACGGAAACTTTCAGCATTAAGCACCTCCATACTGTAATAAGACATTTTATAATTATTGGACAAGGGAAAAACTACCGTCGTTTTGCCAAGCTCAAGCGTTTTTTCGGATTTATCTTTTGCCAGGCATGATATCTTCTGTTTTTCAGGTGAAACGAAAATTGCCGTTGCCAAATAATTTTCACTGCGTTTTGCCAGATTAAATGCACTTTCTTTGTAATTGACATAAATCGGATAAGTATCACCTGCAGGGTAAATCACATAACAATCTGACGGCGTATTTTTTTCAATTTGCGTCACAAAATACCGCCAGTCAGGAGGAGAAATCCGCTCAATATCACTCTGCATTAAAATCAGCGGAGAACAGATTGCCAGTGTCAGAACAAGTTCAATATATCTGATTTTGCAGAACCTTGCCCCGATTACTTCAATTCCCCTTGCCGCACTGAAAAACACAACTGCAATCATCGGCACATAGACCCGTTCAGGTCCGCATTTTGTAAAAAGCATTGAAAGCATAGTCAACAATGTAAAACTTAATCCGAAACGCAAAACTCTGTCTTTCGGACGTAAAACAAAAGCCGCAACAACAATTATCAGCGGCAAAATCAACCCCAATCCGTAAATCAACATTCCCGCACTCTGAAAAAATTGCATAAGCGAAGTAATTTCACTCCCGAATTGCTGTGCTTTTCTGATTTTTTCCCAATTTAACCCCAGCCACAACGCCGCAACAATAAAGAAATCCGCCCCCGCCGCAAACAAAAACAGATTCTTTTTCAACTCATTTTTCCAATTACGCCATTTGAAAAATGAACAAAGATACGCTCCCCCTGCCGCACAGACAAATATCAATCCCGAATAAACCGTGAACAGTGCTGCCGATGCTGCAAAAAATATTCCCAACGCTTTCCAAAGCAATGGCTTACGGGCATAATCAAACATAAAACACATCAACAAAAAGACAAATAATGCCTGCATCGAATATCCTCTTGACGTATTGGAATAATGCACCAGATACGGCGAAAAAGCAATCAAGGCAGTTACTGCGATTTTTGCATATTTCGAATGGAAATATTTTTTTGCCGCATACACAGCACCAAACAGCAAAAATACCCCCGACAACAATGCCGGCAGCCGCATGACCCAATATTTTTCTCCAACAATACCGCAGACTGTTTTGGCACACAATGTATGCAAAGGATGATTATTCGGCGTTTCAAGTCTGGTAAAAATTTCTGAAAAACTGCACTTGAAATAATTTTGCAGTGTCCATATTTCATCATACTCCAGCGAACGTGTATCCACTTCAAGAATACGGAACAGACACCCCGCCGCCGCAATGCACAGCGAAATCAAATTTACCATTTTTCTGTTCATAAATCCTCCCTGTTGCAATATCGGTGTAATATATCATTTGCAACAAAATTTTACAAACTTTCAACACAAAAAAATCACTCTTTATTTACAGCAGTGCGTATAAAAAACTTATCCTGCAATATTCAATTTGACATCCTGCTGCAAATAATGTATATTAAGGAAAATGAAAAATTACTTTAAATCAGGGGACATTTATGCAAAAACTTATAAGATTTATCTGTTGTGCCGCAACTCTTGTTATCAGCGGCTGTACCGGCAAAACGGAACCTGCAGCAATCGAAAAAGATGCAATTCTGCTCGACGTCCGCACTGCCGCTGAATATCAGCAAAAACATATCAAAGGTGCCGTCAACCTGCCGCTTGATAAAATTGATGCAGACGCCGTAAAATTCATTCCTGCCAAAAACACACCTGTATATATTTATTGCCGCAGCGGCCGCCGCTCCAAAAATGCAATGGGCAAACTTCTCCGGTCCGGCTACCTCAAAGTTACCGATTTAGGCTCCATGTCCGATGCGGAAAAATATCTCAAAAACTCAAATTTTCCCCTGTAAAATCAAATTCTGAAAATCGCTTCACTTTTGTTCAGAAAACTTCAGATTGCCTTTAATAAATTTTCACCTCGGTCAATGTTTATTTTTTACCTGCATATTTTTGTCATAAACCATAGATGAACCTTTTTTTCTTACGATCGCTTGACTTCTCAAAAAAACATGTTATATTACAATTATGATAATCATGATAATTATGATAATCTGAAACAAATAAAAGCAGGTTTTTTATGATAGACTTTCAAATTAAAGAAGCATCTGAAAATACAAAATATGAGCAGGTGAAAAATTCTATTGCAGAAGCAATCCGCAATGGCAAATTTGCCCCGCTTTCAAAACTTCCGCCCATTTCACAAATTGCCAAAGATGCAAAAGTCAGCCTCAAGACGGCGGATTTAGCGCTGCAGGCACTTATCGCAGAAGGTTTTTGCTTCCGTCGTCCGAAAAAAGGAACCTTTGTTGCCGTCGGGAAACGGGTACAGAAACGCCCGGTCTGCGGAATGTTGGGGCATGTGGATCCGATCAACTATTCGATACAAGCTCTCCTTTACGCAAACATCATGGACAGTTCCATCCGTAAAAACGTCCCAACTCTGACATTTCCGTATCTGACAGGAGAAAAGGGGCTTGGTATCCCGGCAGAAATGATCCGGGATTGTGATAAAAGCAGCGAATATGATCTTTTGGGGATTTTTATTCTGGATTCTGATCATTACCTTTACGGGGTGGAACTTGCCAAAGCATTTCCCGATATCCGTTTTTTTCTGTTGAATTACGAAAGAGATGATTTCTCCGATATGCCGGATAATATGGCAGCTGTGATCAATGACAATTACGGTGGAGCATACCGTCTGACAGAACGTATTGCGGAACGCTATCAGCCGAAAAAGATTACCTGTATCACCTCCCCCTTGAAAGAGCATGATATCACCTATCAGGAACGGGAACGCGGGCTCAGAACAGCGGCTGAAAATCGGGGAATCAAACTTACGCAGACTGTCACCGTTCCCCGAAGCAGTTATCTGCCGGACCAGATCGATTTTGCTTATGAAGCGTTCCGGAAATTCCTGAAATCAAAAAAAACGGATTTTGTGTTTTCGGTAAATGATCATTTTGCGATCGGGGCGAAAAAAGCGATCGATGAGCTGGGTCTTGGGGAAGAAATCAAAATTGTCGGAAACGGTGGACTTTTCTCTCAACAGGAAGGTTTTTCCGCAATTGCAAAGACTCTATATGCAGAAATATGTACAACCGGTTTGCAGGGGATGCTGAACCCGGAATTTAAAATGCCGCAAGTCCTGAAAATTCAGCCGGAAATCATCCTGTTTCATTAACGTAAATGAGACAATTTTTTCAATAAACAATAAAAAAAAGAAAGAGGTCAAAATGAAAAAAACATTGTTTTTTCTGGCAGCCGCAGCCGTTCTTTCTCTGAACGCAGAAGTCCTTTGGGAAGCTGATTTCAGTAAAGAACTTGCAGGTTTCACAATCTCAAAAAACAAACCGGAAGATTCCATCAAAGCTGAAAATGGGGAACTGGTGATGCAATTCACAAACGGTGCCCACAAAGGAATCGAAATCAAACAGGAAATCCCCTTCCCGGAACGGGGCGATCTCTCTTTCGATATAACCATGAATGTCGGAAAGAAAAAAGATTACGGTTCCTGGTCTCTGAAAATGATTTTGTTCGGGCAGATGATCGCCTGGCACCGGACTGGTTTTTCCGTCTATACACCCGGTGTCACTCCAAATAACTGGACAGACACAGCCGAACTCAAACACGATCAGAAAGTCAACTGCCGTTTCCGTTTTGACCGTACCAAAGGGACTTTGGATATTTTTGTCGATAATTCCCTGCATCCTGTAAAAACCCTTACCGGAATCAAATATTCCGAAGCTGCCGATGGAAAAGGAACCCTCACTTTTGCGAATTACGGTTATTCCAAAGGAAATCCGATGCACAAAATCAGCAATCTGAAACTCGAAACTGTAGAAAAAACTTCCGAAATCACCGAGGCAAAAGTTGTCTGGTCCGAAAAATTTGAAAAAGACGGAACTCCTGCCGATAACGGTTTCAAACTGACTCTGGACAATAAAAAAGATCAATTTACAGTCAAAGACGGGGAACTGACGATGATCTGCCAAAATGACCCGCACAAGGGAATGAGATATGAAAGAGAAATCCCCGGTCTTCTCAGAGGAGAGCTGACATTTGAAGCAAGCACCGGCGGCGGTACCGGCTATGATTATTACAGCCTTTGTATGAAAATGGGCGGTATGATGATCTCATGGCGTGCAAGAAAAGCATGGCACCTTTATCATCCGTCGGAAAATAAATGGTATGTTCTGAATCCCGACGTTGAAAACGGGGTCTGGCACAAATATAAAATTGTGTTTGATGCCGAAGAACGCACTGCTGAATTTTATGTCGATGACATGGAAAACCCTGTTTTTATCGACACAAAAATCGAATATACAGCAAAAAGAAATGTTGTTCTCCAGATCAATAATTACGGACTCAGTGCCGGAACGGTTGTGAACAAACTCCGGAATTTTGAACTGAAAGCATTGCCTAAAAAAAAAAGTATGAAGGAAACACTCTGACCGGAACAATGCTCTTTCGCGGGGTCACTGACAATCACTGGCCCCTGAAAGAACTCTCAGCTTCATTCGGGGAAAAGGATATTACGGAATATGTCCTTCAATTACCGGAATTTCATACGAATAATGACAATGTCCGTTTTAATCTTTTACCGAAACCAAGTCCTTCCAGAGCTCCGGCAAAATATATCGTGCTTGCGGATATTCCGGCAACGCCAATTCCGCAATACACGCTGAAAATGATCCGGCAAGCAGTGAAAAACGGAGCAAAACTCATTATTCTCGATGGAGAATTTACCCTTCAGAAGGGGGAATATGCCGGAACTGTTCTGGAAGATATCCTTCCGGTTTCCGTCAAGGACAAATGGGGAGAGGCAACTCCCCTGCCCGATGCAAAAATTCACAAACACAACGGAAAAGATTCCATCGTTTGGAAAAATGTTGGGAAAGGGACTGTTTACGTCGTTTTGGGGAATATCGTAAAAGACCCTTCCGTTGCGGATGTTTTGAAATATTACAAATTCTAACATTAAGGAACCTTTTTGATGAAGAAGAAATTATCATTCATGCTCAGTTTGCTGGCAGCCGCCGCAATGGCTGTCACTCTCGAAGAAACTGACAAGGCATTCACCGTAAAAAATGATAACTATACTGCAAATTTTATGAAAGCACAGGGGGGGCGGCTTACCCTGAAAATCACTGGAGCGGACTGCAATGTCCAGAATATTTCCGGCTCCCCAGTCATTTACACCAGTGGGGAACGTGAAACGTATCAGAAGTCTTATGCGGCAAATGATGCACCAATCTCTTTGCGGGCTCAAAAATATAACGCAGAAATCATTAAAAACAAGTCAGATGAAGTCGTTCTGAAACTCACTTATAAACTCTGGTTCGGCGAAGCTGTCCAAACAATCACGCTCGATAACAGCCCCGTCATCCGTTATCATCTGAATGTCAACTACTCCGGAACACGTCTGAGTAAAGTAGAATATGCTTTGACCATGGTTCTTTCTGATCCTGACGGAATTTTCTACCCGGATGCAAAACGTGTTGTCGGGATTTCCGGACGAAACGGTTCCAGTGCAGAAGGTCCATCCTGGGAATATGCCTGGCATCAGAAGTCGAAACTCGGGGCCGGAATCATTGCACCGGAAAATCAATCTCTGGCTGGAATCGAATATATGATGCAGAACCGTCAGGAAGGCGGGACCTCCAATTACACCGCCATGACTGTACTCTATTCTCCGCTCCAGAAATACGGCAGAAAAAATAATCTTGATTTCCGCTGGCAGGTGATTGCAGGCTCAACACCGCAAAAAGCTCAGGCTTTGGCCGATTCTGTTTTCGGAAAAGATAAAACTGCCAAAATCCATTCCTGCGAAACGCAGAAGCTTACGATCCGCCCCGGACAGGATAACAAGATTCTCGCAAAAATCAGGAACAGGACAAATGCTGATGCAGAACTCAAAGCAAAAGTGTTTGCAGTTTACGGTCTCGACAGCGAAATTCAGGTCGCAGAAGCAGCTCTGACCGTAAAGGCAGGCACGATTCAGGCATTGGAACTCCCCGTGAAATTCCCATCCGATGTAAAACTCGGGGTTGCACTGCGGACGGAACTTTACGATGCCGGAGGAAATCTGCTTGACAAAGCAACCGATTTCTGCTCCATTACTGATTTTGTCCCCAGAGATTCCGTTTTCGGGTTTATAAATGTGGCTCATTGCAATCTTGAAGGTTCTCAGGATGCCTGGAACCGCCTGCAGAAAAGAAATTATGTAGGGGCATACGAATATTATCATTGGGCTCCTTCCACAATTTTCGGACTGGTTCCGGAAGAGAAATCCTGGAAACCAGGTGTGGCAATCTACGATGTGGTAATTTATAAAAAATTTATAAAAAAACTGGTTGAAAATGCTCATTCTCACGGAGTCGGAGTGTACGCCTGGATCACAGGCCTCTGGAATTACAATGTCGGACTCCAGCATCTGGATATGCTCCAGTACTGCGAAAACGGCCAGCCGAATATTTACGACGGGATCATCCGGAAAGACGGCAGCCGCGTGATTGCACTGAAACCCAATATCTATACCGTGGAACGCTCCTCCGCCTGGGGAAAGGAAATGGCAGATTCTATCGACATGTTCGGCTGGGATGGCTGCCGCTGGGACTTCTCTTTCCTGCCTTCCGTAGCAAACGATCCTCTTTTCATCGGGGAAAAAGTGTCTGACTGGTATGACAACAAAGGCGTTCCGGCTTCAAAACTTTATCCGGATCCCGATAAAACCGGAACAGAATGTTTGAAAGCATGGCGAGAAGCTGTGGCAAAACGCCATCCGGAATTTATTTACGGTGCAAACCTCGGCTACCGGGAAGAAAACAGAAGATGCTTTCCTAATTATTTGAAAGAAGCTTCCAGAAATGGTCTGCTGATTTTCGAGGACATGCTCGGTTACAATGTGGAAAAATGGAATACCTTTGAAAAATGGGGCAAGGAATTGGCTCTCCGTGCGGATCTGGTACGGCCGCAGGGAGGGACTGCTGTCGTCGGGATCATGCGCGGTCTCCCCAGAAACTCCGTTTCCTATCATCTGGCTCAATACACCGCAGCTTCCGCCGGTGTAAAATGGTGGGCTTACGGCGGGCTGTGGCTGGATGAACGAGCCCCGGAACGGAACCGTTACTTTATGAGATTTGCGGAATATTACTTCGGTACTGAATTCCTTGCTCCCGAAAATTGCCCTGTTTCCATCGCCAAAAAACAGAACGTTCTCTTTGAACCATTCGTCCGCCAGAGAAAAACTGCGGAAGGACGCGAAATCGTGATCCCAGTGGTAAACATGCCGGATAACAATGATTATATTTGTGCCTACCATGATGAACCGCCTGTCCGGAAAAATCTTGAATTCAAAGTGGATCTGCAGAAAGGCGAAAAAGCAGAAGCATGGGTCATGACACCCCAGAATCCGGAAAAAGCTCTCAGAATTCCCGTCTCCAACGGAATCGTCACTCTGCCGGAATTGAAAGATACTTGCATGATCCTTGTGAAATGCCGCGGAGGAAAATGATGATTCATCTGAAAACAACCGGAAAATTACTTCTGTTCGGGATGATTGCCGCATTCGCCATTCAGGCAAATGCGGAGGATAAAATCGTCTTCTCAGAAAATTTTGATTCTCCCGATGCCCTGAAAAAATGGCATGTAGTGGAATATCCCGGCAGCGGAACATTCCATTTGGAAAAAGGGGCTCTTGCCGTCGTCCACAAGAATAATCCCGGAAAAGGAAGTTATATCGAAATCCCGGTTCCGAACATCAGCCGGGGGCAAATCGATTTCGATGTACTGATTGATCCGGAACACGCAGAACCCGAACGGCAGATCGGGCTAACCTTTGAGCTTTATAACATTGCTACATTCTGGCACGATTCTTTAAGCGATTGGCGTTTGTATTTCCCTGAACCGAATGCAAAACGGATGCCGAACTTCAATTTTGAACCGGTCGGACATCAGCGAATCGCTGAAGTAGAAAAATATAAATACGTCCATTACAGAATCTTTTTTGATGAAACTCAGGATCTGGTGGAGTTCTACACCGGCGATATGCAGGATCCAAAAGCCGCAAGATATGATGTTTCTGTTTTCGGGCACGCATTTTACCGCGGAGGATATTTGAGAATCGGCTCTTTCGCATTCACAACCGATCATTACAAAACACTCGTGGATAATATCGTCATCCGGGAATGTTCCGGTACAACTGAAAAAATGAAGAAAGACCAAATCCTGATTTTTGACGGGATCAGTTCAAACCATTTCAAGATCGTTCCGCTCATGAAAAAAATGAATCTGTGGGGAAAAAACGGTGCAAGATGTTATGCCTGGAACAGCCCCGGTCCAAATCTTCTGGCAGATAAAAATAATTGTACCTATGAGAAAATGCCCGGATTCCAAACGGTGGCAAAAGCCGCATTGATCATCTTCAATGATGCCCCGAACGTGGAACCGTCTCTCCAGAAAGAAATCCTCAAAAGTGTCTATGACGGTGCAGATCTGCTGATCCTCAGCGGACTGTTCTCCCTGAAAAACGGAGGCTTTAACGGTTCCCCCATCGGAGAAAAACTCCCGGTGATCCTGAACGATGACTGGACCGTGAAAGGGGATGCTGACACACCAGTTCTGCTGGATCAAAATAATCTGGTCACAGAAAACAATTCCGTCATGTACCATTACTGGGATTTGAAACCGGAAAAAGATGCGGAAATCCTCGCAACTGCCGGAAACGGAAAAATTCCGATCCTTCTCCGAAAAAAATTCGGTCAGGGCTCCATCACCGTTCTGACAGCAACAGCTTGCGGACCGGAAAAAAATAACAGTTTCTGGAAAACATCCATCCTGGAAAATATCATCAATTACCTTCATAACAACTGAAAGGATACCAAAAATTAAAAATTCTGACAAACGGATCTTCACATTGATTGATTGAACTTCTTGTTGTGATTGCAATCATTGCGATCCTTGCCGGAATGCTGCTGGCTGACTCCGTTCGGGATAACGCAGATAAAACACAAGCCGGGATCATCTTCCTCGCAACAAATCAGGTTAACAAAATCCATGTCCGGCATGGAAACCGTGCAAATCTCCTGTATGCCGACGGCTCAACACGGGCAGCGAATACGTCAACGCTTGAAACTCAAGGGGCTCCTCTCGGCAGAATTGCAACTTTCACTCCCGGCATGTAATTTCCCGTTTTATCGTAGCAATTCAACTCTCCGCCATGTTCATGCATTGCGGAAAGTTTTTTTTGCCCCGGGTCTGCTGATTTCTGTCTCAGGATAGGAAACACTCAACTGCGTAAAAAAAATGTCCATTTTTATCCGTCTGAAAGTATTTTCCTGTCATAAACCTCCGATGATTTTTTGGCTACGTAACATATTTTCTGTGAAAGTTATTACGGTAAAAAAGGCGGCAAATATGTTGCTGAATATTATAAACTTCTCCGGTCCGGCTACCTCAAAGTTACCGATTCAGGCTCCATGTCCGATGCAGAAAAATATCTCAAAAACTCAAATTTTCCCCTGTAAAATCAAATTCTGAAACACGCTTCACTTTTATTCAGAAAACTTCAGATTGCCTTTAATAAATTTTCACCTCGATCAATGTTTATTTTTTACCTTTTCACGGGCTTTCTGGAAAAGTGTATATAACGGCGGGATAAATGCCACACCGAGAATGGTTGCAGCTAACATCCCCCAGAACGTCGTTGTTCCTATCACCCTCCGGCTTTCCGCACCTGCTCCGGAAGCAAACAGCAGCGGCAGTACACCGAAAATAAAACTCCACGCCGTCATCAGCACCGCACGGTAACGGTAATTTGCTCCGTTAAGGGCAGCTCTGACCACGGACTTGCCGACTGCACGCTCCTGCATTGAAAATTCCACCATCAGAATCGTACTCTTGGCACACAAGCCGATAAGCATAATCAAACCAAGCTGGGCATAAATATCCAGCAGCATATCCGTCATCCACAATGCGGCAACTCCACCCAGCATAGCAAATGTGACTGAAAGAATGACCGGCAGCGGTACTGTCCAGGACTCATATTGTGCAACCAGAAAGAGATAACCGAAAATGACCGCCAATGTCATCAGAATAAGAATCCGGCCGTCATTATTTTTTTCCTGGTAACTCATATCAGTCCAACCAACTGTATAATGATTGGGGAAATCCTTTTTAACCATTGCTTCAACTTTATCCATAATCTCTGCTGACGAAGCGCCGGGAACAGGAATTATCGTTATTGCCGCAGACATATTCTGGTCAAAACGTTCGATTTTACGGGCTCCAAGCATAATTTTCGGGGTTGTAAAAGTAGATAAAGGAACCATATCTCCGTTGTTATTCTGCACCATTGTTTCTTCCAAAGCACTCAAAGTGGAACGTTCATCGCCCTCCAACTGGATTTTTACCTTGAAAGAATAGCCTTTTATATTGAAATCATTGACATACAAACTGGCAAAACTGCTCTGCATAAAAGTCATGATACGATCAGTCGGAATTCCGAGAGCTTCAGCTTTTTCACGGTCGATATCCAAAAACACCTGCGGCGTGCGGGCATTAAATCCACTGAAAGCAAAAGCAACCCCCGGCATCAGCTGCTTATTATTGAGCATTCCCAGAAGTTTCCCCATTTGCTGTTCAAATTCCTGCGGAGTTTCCCCTCCTGCCGTACGGAATGCAAAAGTTACACCGCCGGTAACCCCCAATCCCATAATTGCCGGAGGCTGAAAGGCACGGACTTCTCCCTGCGGAATCGTGGAACCCATTTCCATGATTTTGCCGCGAATGGCAGAAATGGATAAATCCGGCGTGGTACGTTTACTCCAGTCATCCAGCGTAACAATGGCAAAGCCGAGGTTCTCACTTGCTCCGGACATAATGGAAAAACCGGATACGGCAATTACTTCTCTTACGCCTTTGATTTTCTGAACTTTTTCACTGAATTCCAGCATGGCATTGTTAGTACGCGGCAAAGCTGCCCCCGGAGGAAGTTCAACTTCACACATCAACACCCCTTTATCTTCGTCAGGCAGAAATCCGCCGTTGAGGTTTCGAAAAATAAGATAGGTTGCAGCCAAAGCCCCCAGCATAAGAACTGCTGCCAGCAGAAGACGGCGCAGCATTATCCGGCTGAAACACAGAAATCCATTTTTTGTTGCGTTCAGAGAAGTATCAAACCAGCGGAACAAAATGAATTTTTCCTTCTTTATCTGATCTGCCGGACGCAGGATCAACGCACACAGAGCCGGACTCAAGGTCAAAGCGTTGAAAGCAGAAATACACAATGCAATACACATCGTTACTGCAAACTGCATATAGATCGTGCCGACAATACCGACATAGAAGGCAATCGGTGCATAAATCGCTGCTGATACAAGTGTTGCGGCAATCACCGGGCCGGTGATCTGTGCCATACTTTTACGGGTCGCCTCCTTCGGAGAAAGTTTTTCTTCTTCAATGATACGCATGGTATTTTCCACCACCACGATCGCATTATCGACCAGCGAGCCGATCACCAGAATAAGACCGAACATCGTCAATACATTAATACTGTATCCCAAGATCGACATAAAGAAAAATGTTCCCAGCAGCGATACCGGGATTGCCAGCGCCGGAACCAGCGTTGCCCGGAAATCCTGCAGAAAAATATAGGTAATAGCAACCACCAATATCAATGTTATGATCAATGTTGTTGCAATTTCTTTGACGTTAACCATAATGTAGTGAGTCGGGTCATAAGAAAGATGTGCGGTTACACCTTTCGGGAAGCGCGTCTTCAAATCTTCCAGAGTTTCATTGGCACTTTTAACCAAATTGACAGCATTCGCACCATCCTGCCGGTAAATGGCAAGGGCGATACAGCTTTCGCCATTGAAAAAACCTTCATCGGTGTAGCGTTCTGCACCAAGTTCCAAACGGGCGATGTCGCCGAGTTTGATCTGTTCGCCGCGTTCACCGGTGGTAATGATAATGGAAGCAAACTCTTCAACAGTTTGCAATCGTCCGGTAAGGTCAAGTTTCAACTGCAGATAGTTATTGGATTTTTCAGCTCCGAGACTTCCGGCGGCTACCGGAATGTTCTGACTGGCAAGTTTGCCCATAACCACTTCCGGAGCAAGTTTCAAAGCCGCCATTTTGATCGGATCAAGCCAGATACGCATACTGTAATTGCGTTCACCGAGAATTTCCACATACCCCATCCCCGGCAAACGGGCGAAGGTATCCTTTACATTCATACGGACATAGTTGGCGAGATCAAGAAGATTCAACTCCTCGCCGGTAGTGCGGAATACATACACGCCGATCATATCGGTGGATTGTTTTTTGGTGGTTACACCGATTTGCTTTACGATATCCGGCAGCTGTGCTTCTGCTCGTTGTACAGCATTTTGCACATTGACCTGGGCAATGTCAGAATCGATCCCGGGCTTAAAAGTCAAAGTGAGAGTGTAGTTGCCGTTATTGTCGCTTTCGCTTTTAAAATACAGCAGATCTTCGATACCATTGACCTGTTCTTCAATGACCCCGGCAACAGTTTCGGCAATAACCTGTGAGGTCGCCCCGGGATACATCGCCGTAACTTTGACCGTCGGCGGAGCAATTTCCGGATACTCGGCAATCGGCAGTTGAAACAGACAGATAACACCGATCAAAGCTGTCACAATGCTTATGACAAAAGCAAATTTGGGCCGTTCAATAAAAAATGCAGCAAACATAGGTTATCTCCCCTGCTTAAAAACCTTCTCGGCATCGACAGGCACAACAGGAGTATTGGCCCGAATCTTGTGGGTTCCGTCCACAACGACCGTTTCGCCATTTTTTACTCCGTCAAGAATGATGAGTCTTCCGGCGGCAGTTTCGCCGATTTTGACCTCTTTGCGTACCGGAATATTATTTTGAGTATTCAGTATCCATACAAAGCATTTGCCGTTTTCCATTACAAGAGCAGATGGCAGAACCGTAGTTTGCCCATCTGTAGTGTCAGCAGCAAAGAGCTGAACAGTTACAAAACTGCCCGGCAGCAGTTCAAGACTCTTATTCTGGAATGTTGCCCACATTGTTATGGTATTGCTTTTCTGGTTGATTTTATTGTCAACCAAGGTTACCGGGGCAGTTTCTTCTGATACTTTACCGTCAGCAAGCACGGCACGGACTCTGGCGTTTTTCTTTACCTTTTCAATTCCTCCGAAATCCCGACGCAGAGCTTTTTCGCTGATACTGAATTTTACATAAATCGGAGCAAGCTGCTGAACATCGGTCAAAGCCCCCATTTGCGGTGCAAGCAGATTCCCGACCGAAACAACACTTTTGCCAATCCGTCCGGAAACCGGAGAACTTATACGGGTGTAGGAAAGGGTATTTTTGGCATCGATCAGAGCCGCTTCGAGCCGTTTGATGTTGGCTTTTGCCACATTGATTTCCATAAAAGCAAGATCGTGAGCAGATGCCGACACGGCATTACTTTTCAGAAGTTTGCTTTTCCTGATATGTTCACTGGTGGCATACGCTAAAGTGGCTTTTTGTGCTTCAAGTTGAGCTTCAAGCCCTTGAACTGCGGCTTTGTAGGCAGTATCTTCAATTTCATAAAGCAGTTGTCCGGCTTCAACCAGAGTTCCTTCTGTAAAATGAATCTTACGCAATTCCCCGTTGATACGGGGCATGATTTGGACACTGTTGATCGCTTCGACCATGCCGACATAACGGTGAAATGCCTTGGCAGATGCCGGAACAGCTTTCTCGACGACGACGGTCGGAGCGGGCATTTTCGGTTGTTCATTTGCCGATAAAATACCGACATTCAATATGCCTAAAATTACTGTACCGGCTAACACAAAAACTTTTTTCATTATATACCTCCTGTGATGTTTTTTTTGCTGTTTTATGTATAAAAAGCAATGTAATATAGCATAAAATCAGGGTATTTTCAACCACTTGTGTATATGTGAAAAGAGCGTAAAAAGTTGTAAGTTGTTCAAAAAGTCGTATAGTTACAACTTAAAAAATTTTTTGAAAATTTTTCGCAAACAGGCCAAAACTCCACTGCAAAACATCTCTGTAATACAGTAAAAAAGTGAAGTATTATGTCATATTGCGCATAACACAATTACAACATGACGGCAGATAATGAAAAAAAGAATCAGAAGTAATCTTAATTTCTGAAAATTATTTTTGCCAGGTAAAAACAGATAGCGGCAGCGGCCAGTCCGCCGCAGTTGTGTAATAAGACATTCATACAGGATTTAAAATACAGTGCATCTGCGAAATATTTTACACTTTCCAGTGCAAATGTGCTGAAAGTGGTAAATGCGATGAGAAATCTTGCCGCCTTTTTGCGTTTACGCACGGCGTGTCGCGGCAGTTGCTGCAAAGGTCAGGGATGTGGCAAAAAGCAACGAAAAAGCCCTTGTGAAGCCCTTTTGCGAAAAAAACTTCACAGAATTTTTGGCGAGAGTTGAAAAAATGGTCAGCGTTTTTTTATCTTCCCCCACGACCTCGGTAAGAATTGATGATTTTTGAGGGTAAAATGTCGGTAAAAATCCAAATAGACCGTTGGGTGAAGCAAGCATATCGCCATAAATATTTGATATATAAATCCATTCTTGCAGCGGCTCTTGTTCGTCACTGAACCAGCCCGATGCTTGCATCGGGCTGAACCTGTGCCGAACAATTTCCATCTGCAATCTTTGAATTTCTATTTACCAACTCACGCCTTTTGAGTTTTTCCTTAAAACAATGCCAACATCAGATTGGAATAGTGCGGAAGATATATTTCCGGGCCGGCACCTTCCGTTGCATAAGAAACAGGACCTGTCAACAAATACGGAATCCCGCTGTTTGAGCCGATAACATAGCCGAAACGATGATGTCTGTATCGCACTGAGTCTTTGGGTGAGACACCACTTCCCCAGCCGGTTCCGGCAGAGATAAAGTTTCCGTAAATATATTTTGAACCGGATTTCAGATATGAATAAAAATATTCCGGTTTGAACTGCATTGCTGTCGCTCTTTGAGCAAAACGTTTACCGATACCTCCGACCATACCAATATTGAACTGATTGAAGCCGAAAATATACTGCAGCTGACGCTCGGATAATTTTTTCAATTCATCATCATTGAACAAATTACTCCCGAGTTTCATACAATAAGCGGCATTTGACAGATATCCTATATGGGTTGTCAGTGCGGGGCAGTCAGGAGATTTTCCGTATTTTTCCGGAGTCATAGCAGGCAATACATTGTACATATTCTGTCTGCACAGACGTTTCATTTCCGCAAAGACGTTCTGAAGTTCTTTTTTCAGTTCATCTTTTTTATTGTATTCAGGGAATTCTTCCAACAGCAGGAACGGAACCAGGATATAATCAAAATAGATGCATACATTTTTTTGCGACGGGACATAATCAAGTTCCATATAGCCCTTATTTTTCAAGCCAGCCATAAGCATATCTGCATAAGTGTATATATCTTTTTTATATTTTTCATTACCGGTTACTTTCCAGAGATATATTGCAGGCAGCAGAGCTTTCGGAGCAAGGTACACCAGATTGTGCGGTTTCTGATAAAGACCCTTAAAGACTCGGCTGCGTGCCAGGAGTTCCTGTTCATGCTCTTTCCATGTCTTTGTCATGTTATTGTAAATCGTCTCTGATTTACGCAGAGCTTCTGTTGCAAGTTCACGATTTTTATCCTTGTACAAATCGGCGACCATAGCCAGCAATCCTGAAGAGTGGGGCAAAACCTTTCGCCAATCCAGCCAGGTACGGCTGTCTTTGACCGGAATCAGCATTTCCGGTTCATAGCCTCTGATTTTCTGATATGAAAAACCGTCTTCATCCGTGATACGGAGGAATCCCTTGACACCCCATGTCAATTCATCAACAATAGCCGCATTTTTATTGTCTTTTTTGGCAGCACGCAACAGCGCAAACAATGCCGGGGTCTGCTGGTTATTGAACCGGCATGAATCGGAAGCGTCATACCATCCGCCAATGGTGTTGCGTGCCGGTCTGGAGACATCTGTTTTCAAATTTGCATCAAAACGGTCACGATTGACTCTGCATAAAGCAAATTCGACCCAATCCAGAGCATGATAATCCGGTATTTCACAGCTTATACGGTTTATGTTCAAGGTTTTTACTATTTTTGCTGCAATATCATGTTGAACATTGCTGCCGATATCAAAGGTGTCGCTTGTAAAAACTGCACCTTTTTGAATCGCAGAGAATTTATATGTTCCGGTTTTTTTGAATTGAGAAAAATCACATTTGTAATAATAACGTGATGTCAGGTCATCTTTTTTCACAAAAACAGCATTTTGCTTCATGACTGTCTTGTTTGTTGCAGCATCTTTCAATTCAACTGTTACCGGTGCTTTTGTTGTACTGCGGACAAATATCTCCTTGAACTCATCCGCAGAATATCCGGCATGCGACCAGAGAATATCAAGTTTGTCAAAGCCGTAAACATCAAGCATCGCATCATCAAAGAAAACATTTTTTGATTTTTCTCCGACACGCAATACGGGCACTGCAACCAGACTGTCAAACGGCGGCTTGACGTCAATGACCAGTTCTGTCCAGTCATGAGTTCCATTCAAGACTTTCGAGCGGCTGACCGACAGTATTTTAAACGGAGTAAATCCGCACAGGTCACGGATTTTGTCTCTTTTCATCCAGTAAACTTCCAGAAATACATTGTCTGCATCTTCAGTTTTTGTCCAGACAGATATTCTCTGATGTTTGTTGTGGTCAATGGAACAGAAGGTACCTGTCAAGGCGAAATTCCCTTTGACGTTGCTTATTTTCAATGCTGTCGGTGCAGAACGGAAATACTGGTTATCGACGGAATATTTGGCGGTTCCGGGGAATTTACCGCCGAATATTTTCAGCTGCAAAGAAAGTCCTTTTTCCATTTCTCCGATAGAACGCCATGCGACCGGGATATTATTTTTTTCTTTTTTGGTGAAAGCGGGATTGCCGATGGCATTATTTTTGTAAAAAATTCCGGCGCTTGCATTTTTTTCAGGATCGAAAAACGTCCCGTATGAGTTATTTGGGGTGTTTACTGCGTTTAATACCGGGGCAGTATGAAGAGTCGAGAGCCAGCCGATATTATTGAAATAGATCACTTTATTATCTTTGAGTATTTCCAAGCCCTGCAAGCAGGCGTGGAAATTGACACCGACGATTTTCAGACGTATCGGTTTTGAGCTGTTTTTTATATTGATCGGGAAACTTTTTTCTGAAATCTTCATGGCCTGACCGGCATCTTTGATCATATCCCAGTTTTTAAGTACCAATTTGTCATCGATATAAACGTCCATCAACCGTTGACCGCTTTCATCCAACAGCATATCGGCGGATTTCAGTTTCAAGGTATAATCACCTTTGGCAAGACCTGTAATATCAAAATTCAATACTTTGCCGAAAACTTCAGTCTCAGTCAGATTGTCTGTGTATGCACGGGGCAACTGTTTGGTTTTTGTGTTGATAACATATGCAGGCGGATTTTTGATCCCGCTCTGCAGAGAGATATTGCCGATTTCAATACGTCCCATTCTGGCATAATGGCCGAGTTTTGAACCGCCGCCGATCTCTATATCGTAAATGCCGCGTTCAAGTTTCAGCGGGACATGATCATACATCGGCATGCACAGAGATGATGAATGCAAACCGTGATAAGCCTCATTGGAAACAAGTTTGCCGTTTACTTTTACATAAAGGGCAGCGTTGGTGTTTTTGATACCGGTTATTTTTATGCACAGGGTATAAAGACCGGGGGTGTCAATAAATATTCTGCGTTTGAAGGGTTTTGCAGCTTTTGCTATGGTATATTTTCCCCATGAAGTTTTACGTATATCTTTGCCGGTATCTTCGGCTTTTTCATTCGGGGCAACCGCAACGGGTTCGGAGGGAGCCAGACGGTTGAATTTGTGATTCAGATCATCAGTATACAGACAGAAAGTCGGTAAGTAATCTGCCACTGCAGTTTCAATGCCGTCAATTTTTATATCGGTGAACATTGCCGGGGTCTGCCATGAATGAAATGCCAGAATGTCATTTCTTGCCCCCATGGGAATACGCAACGCAGAAAGTTCATCATCATAACCTATGCCTTTCCATCCGTCAAGGGGAGACTTCCATGTTTCAAGTTTTTTGCCGTCCCACGAGACATTCACGGAACGTTCTCTGATATTGAACTGAAGTGAAAGTTCATGCCATACATCCGGCGTGAAATCGATTTTTTTGCGAATCGTAAGCGGCCAAATATCAGCGAAATGAGCCAAGTTGTTTTTTATCCACAAATGGTCATCGCGCAACAGCAGCTGCCATGAATTTGAACGGAGAGAAACGAGTCCGCCTTTTTGAGTCTTTTTCACCTTGAAAGAAACTTTTTCTACCATACGGGCGTGTTTTGTACAAAGATACCAGCCCGCATCAGGGGATTTTCCGACAGTTCTGATATAACCTTTTTCGACTTTCCACTGAGATAAATGCGGGAAAAGCCAGTCTGGAAGTTTGCCGTCTTTGAAATCGGCAGTTCTGTTGATTTTTTTGCCCTTGAATTGTTCCAGAACTTCAATCTCGTCAAACAAGACTCCCGGCTTTTCGCCGGTAAAGAAACAAAGAGTTCCTCTGTTCAGAGGTTTCGGGTCATGCACAGTCAAAAGGACTTTTCCATTGACTGTTATTGAAAGTTTATTTTTTGTATTGACCGAGATCTCAAAAATATACCACTGGTCTTTTTTGAAGTTGAAGCGAACCTGTTTGCTGAAGTTGTTTTTGCTTCTCTGTTTGACAATATTCAGCAAATTATTTTTTAATACAAAACGGTAATTCCCATTTTTTTCCACATTTGTGACAATGTGAAAAGCGCATTCGTCAGCAGTACGTTTGACTTTGAATACGACTTTCGGGAATTGCAATAATGCATAATCGTTATTTTTTTCTGTCACCCATAAATTGCCCTGTCCGGAGCTGACCATGCCGTCCTTTGTGACATGTGATGAATTTTTCCAAAGCAGATTATTTGTTTTGGAAAAATCATCTTTCAAAATGGTTACACTGTGTTCTTCTGCACAAAGCGGGAGCAAAAATGCGGGTACCGCAAACAGCAAAGTCAATATAATCTTTTTCATGTGGTTATCGCCTTTAACTTAAGTTTTCCTGTTTAACGCAAACTGCCGAGGAAAAGTTCATGATCGCTTGTTGCATCTTCCAGAGTTTTGACCAGAATGTCATCAACATGGCCGTCAGCAAAAGCAACGTTGATATTTTTGCCATGCGGAGAGCTGGAAAATGAAGCTCTGTCTTTTTTTTCCGGCCAGTACCAGTAATTTTTTGATAATTTTGTCGAATCATCATTATCAGCGAGAGCGTCAAAAAATAATGAAAGTGAAGTGGCATTTACGATATCTTTTACTGATTTCGGAATATCGGCATCAAAGGGGAACAGATGACGATTGCACATGAAATTTACTTTTTTGGTGCCAAATCCGGTAAATGTACGGGGATTTGCGGGACACTCCAACATTTTTGAATTGACTTTTAAACAGTAATAGAGATATTTCTGCCATGTGTATTTGGCAGAATTTGAATAACCACTGTAGCCGTTTGGATGGTACGAATGAAAATAATAATCATTGTTTTCATCTGCATACATATTGGCAAAAAGTGCAAGACTTTTCAGGTTGCTTCTGCAAAATGAATCTCTGGCGCGCTCTCTGGCCTTATTGAGTGCCGGAAGAAGCATACCGGCAAGAATCGCAATGATTGCAATCACAACCAAAAGTTCAATCAGCGTGAACGCTGATTGAGTGAAGATGTGAAGGTGTGAAGAGTTTGCCTGCGGCAAACGTGAAGTGCGCCCTGACGGGCGTAAGGATGTGCAGTTTTTATGAATTTTTTTGAGGCAATACAACGGT
>JAFVUZ010000219.1 GCA_017502435.1 Lentisphaeria bacterium | reverse complement strand
TCTGGTTAAGGATATTTTGAATCTTGCCCGATTGGAAAAATCTCCCAGAAAAGAGTCAACATCCGAAAAAATCGTGTTAAGCAGTGTTGTAGATAATGTAATTGATATTGAAACTGACCATGCCAAAGAATGCGGTTTTGAATTAAAAGTTGCCGATAATTTGCCATTGACTGTATCTGGAGATGCGGACCTTTTGGAACAGGCATTGATAAACCTTGTAGAAAATGCACTGCGTTACAGCAATGGCAAAAACATTACCTTAAGCGTAACACAGGAAGGAGCGAATGCAATCTTGACTGTCAAAGATGACGGCATAGGTATTGCACCTGAACATCATGACCGTCTGTTTGAACGCTTCTACCGGGTGGATAAATCCCGCAGCCGTGAACTTGGCGGTACGGGTCTGGGGTTAGCAATCGTCAAACACATCGCTCTCATCCATAACGGCAAAGCTGAAATTAGCAACAAACCGGATGCCGGAGCAGAATTCCGCATCATATTGCCTCTTTAATCCAATCCTTTACTGGCGGCAGGAGAAATCCTGCCGCCTTTTTGCGTTTACGCACGGCGTGTCGCAACGATTGCAGCAAGGTTCGGGTAAATGGCAAAAAGCAGCGAAAACGCCCTTGTGAAGCCCTTTTGTGAAAAAACTTCACAGAATTTTTGTTAGAATTATTAATAATCAGAGACTTATAAAAATGGTAGTTAAGGGTTTTCGATTTGGTTTTTACATTCCATCCTGTATGTAAGATGTTTTTTGTGAAATAACTTTACCGTTTGTATCAAAAAGCACTTCGTAAAAATCCTTTGCTTGGGGAGTCGATAAAAAACGCACCGTAAAGTACCCGCGTAATGTGGGAGCTTGCTGAAGCCGCTTATCTGCGAGAGCTTCATCTGCTGTTTTGAAATAGAGATTGTTGGCACAAGAGTATGGCGGAATGTTTTTCAAAGGTGTGCAAATATGAATATGCGTTCCCCAGGCCTTTTCCGGATTGGAGGCAAATATTCTGACAACCTCTTCTCGATTTTTGACGACAAAGTTTATTTCAGGCAAGCAGGAAAATCCGGAACATCCTGTAAAAAACATCATAAAGAAAATGAATGCCGGCAGAATACAGTATTTCACTTTTCATCTCCTTTGGCGGTATTGATGGATTTTATCAACATGACACGAATTTGAGAACAAACATTATCCAATTCCTGATATTTTGCTTCATCAATATAATTAGTTTTCAGTTCGTTTTTACAGAGGTTCCTTAATTTGTTGCAGTTCAATTTTCCAGACGGTGTCTGGATATTCAGATTTGTAACGATTTTCACTTTTGTTCTGCTCTCCATGCTGCTTCCAGTTCAGCTACTGATTTTTCCGTGAGTTCGGCGAGCGGATCTTTGGGGGGCGCGGCTGATTTGATCGGCTGTGGCGACTGGTGGGGATCGGTTGAATTCTTACGGCAGCGGATGAAACGGGAGATACCGGATAAGGTTATGGTTATTCCATACTTCCCCAGACGGCTCTGAATTGTTTTTAAGGTTGCTCGTTCC
>JAFVUZ010000218.1 GCA_017502435.1 Lentisphaeria bacterium | reverse complement strand
TGGAATTTCAATTCCGGTTTGATATTAGTTTCGGAGGTGAAGCGTGGAACACTATTCCCACCAATCCGCGAAATCAGACGGAACACAGAAAAAACAATATATGGACGACCCGTTTTTTCAGCCGTGGAGCCTTGGTAACTGTTTTCGACCAGAGTCAATTTCCCGGACGGCAAATGACTGCGGCTGCACTGCTTGAAATGGAAAAAGAATTTTCCGCACTGCTGACCAATAAAAAGAATTGGCGTAAATTACTCCCCGCGGACAGTTGCCGGAAAGAAAAATCCGATCTCATTTTACGCGACAGTATACAAGGAGGTATTTACGAAGCCATCCTCTGGTGCAACCCGGGAGAAAAAGGCACTGTGTATTTGAAAGCCTTTGAAATCACCAAAGGGACACCGCTTTCCGCCGCGAGGCTGAAAAATTCAACCAATAATGTTTCCGGCTGGTCGGATGATCCTCTGGAACAATTCTGTACCGGGATGTATTTTACCATTTACGAAGGAGAATGGGGGCAGTATTACGGAGCCAGATTTGAAGTATGGTTCAAACCCGACAACGGCGGAGCAGAGCGCAAGCTCTTTGAAAAGAATTATAAGATCCAGGGTTGGCAAAGATAGACGTAAGTTTGTTTACATCTGGCGGCAGCAAGAAATCTTGCCGCCTTTTTGCGTTTCAAGAAAGATAAACCATCATCTGCAGGCGCTTACAACTGCGGAAAAGTAAATTAGCAAAATTTACAGTTTCATGCTACGGGGGAATGCTTCATGGCGTAGTAAGCCCCACATTTTGTCAATATACGCCAATGTATAAAAACTTTCATAGTAGTGAAAGTAAAATGCTCCTTTATCCGTCAGCTCCAATACGCCATTTTTTTCAATAATCATGCCGGTAAGCCGGGCAATTGTCAACTCTGCACCAAATGCTTTTTTCAACGGAACTCCAAAGAACTTTTCAAAATCAGCAATTACAATTTTCATCGTGTACGCCCGCCAGAAAAGCCAATAAATCATCCGTTGCCGTACGGAAAAATCACAATGTAATGCCGTCGGTAACAAGCCATGATCAATTCTTTTGCAGTATTCTTCGACGGAGAAAGTATTGATCCTGAATTGATCTTTAAGCAGTGAGGTCGCAGAACAGCCGAATCCGATAAAATTATCCCGGGTCATGGATGAATATTTATGTGTCCTGCTTTTGGCAAATGTCCAAATCGAATCCCGGTGACAGCCAATAGAACGGAAATATTCTGTGATTTAGTCCAAAAGATGCCTTTTCTCATTTTTTCTCATCTCCTTTAACGGTGTCGAAGTAAAAGAAAAGTCAATAAATGGATAAATGGCTGTATGATTTGCACCACAGTCAAATGCCCTTTGGATGTCGAGTTTCAAGTCTGTTGCCTTTTGCCCCGGTAACGCAAAAATAAAATCCATCGATATGGTTTCAAATTCAGTTGACGACAAAACTTTTTTCATTTCCTGAATATCAATGACTGATCGACCTAATAAATCCAGGAAATGTTTCTGAAAAGATTGTATGCCGATACTGATGCGGGTAACTCCGGCAGCTTTTAACTTTTGCAACGTGTCCGTATTGACATCCTGCGGATGAAGCTCAACACCGATGCCTTCCGTGATCCGGTAATATTTCTGCAAATGCCTGATGATCTCACCGAGCCTGTCTGCCGCCAGTGCCGGAGAGCCTCCGCCAAAATAAAGTGATGATACCTCTTTAGGAATGCTTATTTCTGCTGAAACAAGATCGATTTCGGTTTTCAATGCATCAATATAACGGCTGTACAAATCCGAATCATAAAAAACTTTGCAGTATGGACAAAAGTTGCAGAGTGTACGGCAAAATGGGATATGGACATATAATCCGGGTTTTTCAACTGCTGCAAGATCAATTTTTCTTCTCCCGTCATCCGGAGTAAAGGTAAACGGCTTGAATGAACGGGTAAGGTACATTCTGGTTGCAGTAGTGATCATGCTCATCAGATGTACCTCAAATATGTTTTGAGCATATCAAACATGATCCGGAGATTTCCCCGGAAAAGCAAGGTATATTCTGCCACAAAGAAATAGCCGCATTGCTCACACAATCCCGGGATCTCAATGCATCTGCCGCATGTGCTGATCTTGCCGTTCTCAATAACAACGCACTGATGACACGGTGTGGGGAAAGAATTATTGACAAGATAAGGCAATGCGCTTTTCAGATTGAAGATCGGAGAGCCTTTCTCAATCGCATCTCTGATCACAGATGCGCACTGTTGTTTTTCATCCAAAGAGAGCATCAAGTCCGCAGTATCCGGATATGGCGTATGAAAATTGAAGGAAACCGCCCGGATATTGCACTCTGTTTCGGCTGTTTTTATGACATCCTGAACGGTTGATACGTTCAATTTGTTGATTGCCATATATAAAACAATATTATCAGAAGCGGCACTTCTGATGTTTTTCATAATCGTGTCATAGGTTTCGCCTCTGATCAGATTATGTCTTTCCCGATCGCCATCAAGAGAGAGCAGAATAAGATCGGCTTCCGGCAGATCAAGAGTAAAGGTTCCGTTGGTTACCACATTGACGATGAGAAAACCCATTTGCTTTGCTTCGATGACCAGGTCGCGCACAGATTTTTCGCCATCCCGCCACAGAAAAGTTTCTCCTCCGCAAAAGAAAAGGATGCGGCAACCCATACTGTAAAGGGTCTGCATTTCATTGCGGATTTGAGAATAAGGATGTATGACAGCTGTAATGTTATTGACAGAGCAATGCTTACACTTCAAGTTGCATTTATCTGTAAGAATAACTGTCCCGAGAATCGGTTTTTTCTTCCGGAATAAAATCGTTTTTATTCCAAAAGCTGCAAAATATGTAAATGCAGAAAGTTTCATATTTCAATACCGTTATAAATTAATCACTCATCGGTAATATACCATCTCCGCAGGTGTTTACAACTGCGGATTGCGGATTTTTTCGTTTTTTAGTGGCGTGTCGCGGCGGTTGCGGTAGTGGTCGGGGCAATGGCAAAAAGCAGCGAAAAAGCCCTTGTGAAGCGGTTTTGTAAAAAAACTTTACAGAATTTTTGTTAGACTTGAAAAATGGACGGCTTGGT
>JAFVUZ010000217.1 GCA_017502435.1 Lentisphaeria bacterium | reverse complement strand
TTTTCGGCGGAATGTTCGATTGCTCCTCCCCTTTTTTTAGGGAATGAGCAATCAAATCTTCCGCCGGATTAGCCACATCAGGGGTATGCCGTTCGTTGCTATCGCAACTCACTATACCCCCGAACCCCCTCAATTTTTTTTTATTATCAGTCAATGTTTAGTACAGAGCCAATTTTTTAAATTTCTGATTAACTGCAAATAAGAACTTTTATTTTTTGAAAAAAGGTGTATATTATAGACTGTATATTTTTATTGTTTATAATATAAAGGTTTTTTTATGTCAAAAAATAAAGCAGTTTATACTCATGGTCCGATCGGCAGGACAATGCTGAAAAACGGTCTTGCCATGCTTGCCGGAACTATTGCAATTTGCGGTTACAATATTGTTGATACATATTTTGTGGGACAACTGGGAACAATTCCTTTGGCGGCAATGGGATTTACTTTTCCTGTTATTATGCTGCTCGGATGTATTTTTCATGGTATCGCCAACGGGGTAATGGCTCCGACGGCTCAGCTGCTCGGCAATAATAAACATTCAAACGCCGCCAGAGTTGTTACATCAGGATTTCTGATAACAATGGTATTTTCGATAGCATTGGCATCGGTCGGTATACTTTGCAATGATTATGTTTTTATCAAACTCGGTGCAGCAGGAGAAACTCTGGAACAGGTAAAAGGTTACATGAATATCTGGTATATCGGCTGTTTTACCGCCAGTTTGGGCGGATTGGCAAACAGTCTGCTGGTCGGAGCCGGTTCACCGAAAGTTTCCGGATTTATGATGATGACAGGTATGCTGATCAATGCGGTATTGGATCCGATATTTATTTTCGGCTGGTGCGGCATTGCTCCTATGGGAATCAAAGGTGCGGCATTGGCAACAGTTATTTCCCAGTTTATCTCTGCGGCAGTCAATATTTGTTTTGTTTATTTCAAACACCGTCTGATAACTTTTGAAATCATTCCGTGGCGTGTGATGAAAACTGCGGCATGGCAGATAACAAGATACGCAATTCCAAATTCTATCAGCATGATGATGATGCCTATAGGCAGTGCATTGGTGGTCAAAATGACTTCATTTTTCGGAGATGCGGCGGTTGCAGCAAGTGCCGCGGCAGGCCGTTTGGAAGTGGTTGCGTTTCTTTTTCCGATGGCACTTGGGATAACGCTTATGCCGACAGTGGGGCAGAATTTCGGAGCGAAACTTTACAGCCGCATACGTGAATGTCACCGTTTTGCAATGGGTTTTGCTTTTATTTTTCTTTTGCTGATGGGACTTCTTTTTTATATTCTTGCACCGTGGGCGGCGACGAAATTTTCTCCTGAACCGGAAGTGCAGAAAATCATGATTCAGGCACTCCGCATTATTCCGTGGGGATTGTGGGGTGTTGAAATCCATCGTTTCAGCGGATTTTTTTATACCGGCTGTGACCGTCCTGTTGTGACTGCATATTTGAATATCTACCGTATTTTCGTACTTATGGTTCCGCTGGCATATCTGGGGTGTAAAACAGGCTGTGTGGAAGGAATTTTTGCCGGACGTTTTGCAGCTGATGTTATTGCCGGAGCGACCGGATTTATAATTTCCCGCATTATGGTACGCCGTCTGCCGAAGGATGGAGCACCGAAACCTGTTCCGAAAAAATCAAAAAATAAATATCTCAGTTATATTTGGGAGGATATTTTCTGATGTTGGGCAATATCGAATTGTATCAGTGGATAATTCTGGTTGTTTGTGCTGTATTGATCGGCATAAATAAAACCGGGATTCCCGGTCTCGGTCCGCTGCCGGTGGTTCTGCTGGCATTGAGCTTCCCGACTGCGAAATCCACAGGTATACAGTTGATAATGCTCTGCATGGCGGATTTGATGGCGATAGCTTATTACCGCAAAAAAGCAAATTGGAACATTATTTTAAAATTGATTCCGTTTGCTTTGTGCGGGATTGCACTCGGCAGTTTTGTCATGCGTCGTTTCAGTGACGGAGATTTGAAAATTGCCATTGCTGTAATAATTCTTGTTATGGTCGGATTGAATTTTGTCCGCAGAAAATTTCTCAAACCGGATACGATTCCGTCGCATTGGATTTTTTCGCTGTTAATCGGACTTGCGGCGGGATTTTCGACTCAAGTTGCCAATGCAGCGGGGCCGGTGATGGCGATATATCTTTTATCGATGCAGCTGCCCAAAGAGGAATATCTCGGCACCGGAGCGTGGTATTTTATGATTTTGAATCATCTGAAACTGCCCGTATTTATCTGGGAGGGCAGGATTGTATTGGAATCTCTGTTTATTGATCTTTGTATGATTCCGTTTATTGTTGGCGGAGCATTCCTGGGAGTGTTGATAGCCAAAAAGATGTCGCAGGAACATTTTGAATTTGTAGTTCAGCTGTTGATTGTAATTTCCGCAATCAAACTGTTGTTTTAAATAAAAAGAAAGGATTAAAAATGAACGCAATTATTGTTTTTTGTATTCTGTCTCTGCTGCTGGTCGCCGGAAAAATCTTAAGGACTCTGATTCCTTTGTTTCAGAAATTGTATATTCCAAGTTCAGTGATTGGCGGTTTGCTTGGTCTGGTGATCTTTTCTGTTTTCGGCAGTAAAATTCCTGCAGAATGGCAGAGTTCAATTAAAATGATTCCCGGTTTTATGATCAATGTGATTTTTGCCGCTCTTTTTCTGGGGGCGGTAACACCGAAATTCAAAACTGTTTTTGCAACTGCATTTCCGCAAATCTGTATGGGGCAGATGCTGGCATGGGGGCAATATGCGATCGGTCTCGGATTGGCAGGATTGGTTTTTCTGCCGCTTTTCGGTGTAAATCCCGCATTCGGTAATCTGCTTGAAATAGGTTTTCAGGGCGGACATGGAACTGTCGGCGGAGTTTCAGAAACATTTCGCAGTTTCAAATGGGAAGAGGGAATTGCTCTTGGTTACACTGTTGCGACATTCGGTATGATTGCCGGAATTATTATCGGAATGATAATGGTAAACTGGGCACTCAAAAAAGGGTATGTCAAAGAGATTCGTACTTTTAATGAACGCAGTTATATGGAACGTATCGGAGTTTACGGCAACAATGAAAGACCTTCAGCAGGTTTGCAGACTGTATTTTGTGATTCCATTGACTCGCTGGCTTTTCATGTGGCACTGATCGGTATTGCGATATTGATAGGCTTCGGGATTTTGAAAGGCTTGCAGAGTTTTGAGGTTTTTATTGCACCGAATGCAAAATTGCGTTTATTCAAGGGATTTCCGCTTTTTCCGCTGTGTATGATCGGCGGAGTTTTTATGCAGATGTTTTTGAACAAAATAAATCTCGGCAGTCTGGTCAACAAAGAACAAATGCAGAGACTTTCCGGAGCCTCACTGGATTTTCTGGTTGTTTCTGCAGTTGCAACAATTCAGTTGAAAGCTGTAATTGATAATTTTCTGCCGTTGCTGATTCTGGTTGTTTCCGGTACAATTTTCTGCGTGGCGATGGTTGTATTCGTCGCTCCGAAATTGCTGAAAAAAGACTGGTTTGAAAAGGCAATCGCAGAATTCGGCCAGGCTACCGGCGTAACCGCAACCGGACTTATGCTTTTGCGTACAGTTGACCCTGAAAACAAAACTGAAGCCGCCGCTTCTTTCGGTTATAAGCAGTTGATTCATGAACCGATAATGGGCGGCGGTTTGTGGACCGCATTTGCTCTGACATTAGTTTTCAGTATCGGCTGGATTCCGATCTGGATATTCAGTTGTGTTATGCTTGTTGTCTGGGGAATTATTGCTTTGATAATCATTAAACGGCGCTGATATTCAAGTGTCAGCGTTACAAAAAGTGGATGAACATCACACTGAAAGAATAAATGACCAGCTATGGAAATGCTTGCAGCCGGCCGCTTGGCAAAAAAAAACAGTCTGCGTTCAGTACAGCACTGTTTTTGGGGTTATGTATTTTGAGGAGAACTGCAGGAGACTGAGGAAGTCTCCTGCGGCATAGAAGTTTATTTTGTTTGGCTGTGTACTAAACGCAGACTGATTTTTTATTACAAGGGGGCTTACGCCGCCCCCTTGTATCCCCGGCGCCGGGTACGACCCGGAGCGATGTGACGCTGGCGCGTGAGTGTCAGCGGCTGGGTGCGTCAGACTGTTTTTCGGCGAAATTTTCGTTTCGTCCTCCCGCTTTTTTGCGGAATGACGAAACAAATCTTTCGCCGGATTAGCCACATCAGGGGTATGCCGTTCGTTGCTGTCGCAACTCACTATACCCCCGAACCCCCCTCAATTTTTTTTATTATCAGTCAATGTTTAGTACAGAGCCTTTTGTTTTGGTTCCCGGGCGGGTCAGGACGACCATATCGAGATATATGGCATTTTCTTTTTTGGAACCTTTTACCCATTCAGGACCGGTGAATTTGACTCTGACGTGAACGTCCCAGATATTATTGTCGGCGATACCGTCGGCGAGCATATAAGCCTGAGAAAGTTCAAACTGGATAGCCCACATATGAGCCCAGAGAGTGGTTTTTGCAGAAATTTCTGCTTTGGGAATGGTGTACCAGTGATATTTTTCATCGGTTGGAATATCTTTGATGATAATACCTTTGGTTTTGGGATTGTCAAGACATTCGACTTCGATTTGAGAGGTGGCGAAACACCATTTATAATTGCGTTCTTTGACATAACCGCTGCGTGTTTTGCCGACGCCGTGCATTCCTTTTTCCGGAGAATGGCCCTTCAAAGCCACACCGCATAGTGCTTCGGGGTCATTTACCTTGTTGCCGTGGACGTGAGGCATGGGGCGGTATGAGGGATAACCGTAAATGCGGCGTTTTTCGGATGGAATATCGGCAAATTCCGGCGGTACGGGCAGGCGTGTTTTGATAGTTTGAAGTTTTTCGTCATACTGTTTTTTGACGTTGTTTTTTGCTGCCGGCTCGTAATAGTTGATAAATTCCTGACTGTATGATTCAAGTTGGGCGAGCACTCCGTCATAGGTCAGAGAATTTTTCTTGAGCGTTGATTCCGGCAGAGAAAGCACCTGCCAGAGCAGCGGTATCATTTCGGTATGCAAATGGCGTTTGTAAATGCTGTTTTCAGGCAGAGTTTTGGCGATTTCATTAAAACTCTTATAATATTTGAGCAGAAATTTCGGAGTGGCAAAATGCCAGCCGCCGACACGCATGGTCTGCTGGATAGTCGGATGAGATTTGATACCTTCACGGATTTCTTTGAGATATTCTGCAACAATCGGAGCAGCTTTGTCGCCGTAGTATCCTTTGATAAATTCCGCAATATGTTTTTCCGGATCTGCTTCGGGATCGACCATGAGAATGGCAGAGAGATAATATTGGAGGAAAATAAAACTCTGCGGAGTGATCATGTCGAGTTCATTTTCTGTGAAAAATGCAGGAACGTTGAGGTCGCGGAAGGTTTTGAAATCGCTGATAAATGCATCAATAACAGTTTCAACCCGCGGAGGGTCATAAAAACGTCCGCCCATGTTCCAATAATCCCAGAGTACGATTTTTGCACCGGAATTTGACCATTTTTTGATATTGGCGAGCATTTGAGTATTGAATTTGCTGGTCAACGGTCTGTAGCAGTCACTGACAGGAAATTCATCACAGTACTGGATCAGGACATTTGATTCAGGACGGATGGTGTTTGGAACGTGTTTGGCAGAGGAGTAGCAGAAAGTACGGATACGGATTTCCGGATATTCCTTGCGGATTTCACGTGCGATTTGGTTTATGAAGTGCAGAACCAGACCGGCATCGCCGTTTTCGGCTTTTGCAAGTTTGTCGCATTGGGGACAGAAGCAGATGTAGGGGGTATTGTCGAGGGTGGAAATATCATAAATCGTGGCCCAGTCCTCCTGAAGTTTGTTTTTTCTGTCTTCTTTGATCATTTTGCGGAGACTGTCGAGGGCGACTTTTGCAACGTCGGGATTGGTAAGGCAGAGGCTGCCCTGGAAAGAGAAGCCTTTGGGCTTACGGCGTACTCCGGTTTTGTCCATGCTGAAATATTCAGGATGTTTGTCAAAAAGTTTCGGATCGACATAATAACTGAAAGTATGGAAACTTACGACAAGGTTGTAAAATTCACCCAGATATTCAGCATCGGGAATATTTCTGCGGGGAATACCATGACCGCCATTCTGCAAGATACGCAGACGCCATCTCCAGAAAGTATCAAAGTGTTTGCGGGGGACTCTGAAGTAGGCAAAACTGCTGGGAATTGCGGTATAAACACACCGTCCGTCAAAGACAGGCTTTTTGCGTTCATCCATTCCGGAGAAATCAATTTTTTTGACTTGGGGGACAACAGTGCAGTCAGGGGCAAAAAAACGCACTCCGATTTTGTTCAAAAATGCGTAAACACCATACAGTGTACCTGCAGGTTTGCCGCCGCAGATGACAAGTACATCATTGCCGACAGATTTCAATACCCATTCTTCTTTTGCCAAAGCTGATTGTTTGATGTTATTTTTTGCGGCAAAATCGGTATTGCCGAGATAAATAACTTTTTTGCCGGCGGGTATTTTCATACCCTTTTTTTCGGTGATGACTGTTACTTTTTTGCGGCAGGCCTGTTCAATAAAAGTGACCAGTTCTTCTTTGGCAGTTTTTTCAAGCCTGCTGTTTTGTTCCGGGACGATAATCATTACTGCGGACAGTTGATTTACCGTCAGAAACGCGGTCAGCAATAAGATTATAAAAAATCTCATTCTTTCTCCTTGGGTTATAGTTTTTTATTAAACGAAATTAATCGTTGTCTCCATCGGGTTTGTTGGGATAGAAGCGTTTTGCACGGAAGCATTCGGCTTTGTTTTTGTATTCGCTGAACTGGGCAACATGACCGTCTGCCATACCCCAGTTGGGGCGGCCGTCATGCAGTTCATAGGTACCGGCGGGGAAGCGTATCCATGCGGCAATCATGCCGTTGCTGCCGTAATAGTTATCGTGAGTTGCTGCACCTTTTGCACCGCAGTTTTCGCCGAACATGATCAAGTCGGAGAGTGAACGTTTGCCTTTTTCGGGACGGCCGTAGACAAAAGCAGTGGAGTCATTAGTTGAATTGTCAGTTGTCTGAACTCCGTTGGCTGTACGTTCAGAGATATATGAGTTGATAAAATAGGTCATAAGCGGATTGGCGTGGTTGGGATTGGCTTTTGCTTTTTTGTCGCCGGGACATCTGTAGAGAGCGTAACGCGGGGTGTAAGTTTCAGAACCGGCGTTGACGTATTCGAGGATGACTGACCATGCACCGCGGCCGCCGCTGTCATCACCGATCTGCATACGTCCGAAGTCATTGGCATAAAGCATTGACATAGTGCCAAGAGTTTTCAAATTATTGATGCAGTTTGCGGACTGGGCACGGTTGCGTGCTTTGCCGAGTGCCGGGAGCAGCATACCCGCCAGAATCGCGATGATTGCGATGACGACAAGAAGTTCGATGAGGGTGAAACTTCCGATAATGTTGATTCTGTCATGTTGTTTGAGGTTGTTTTTCATATTTTATCCTTTCTGTTATGGGGTTAAGTTTTTGTGGGATGTTTTTGAGAATTTTGGGAGGTTTGGGAGATTTGGGAAGGTTGTTGTTCCTCTCAAAATTCTCAATACTCTCAATACTTACTTTCTTTTTGAAAAAAGAAAGTAACAAAGAAAACTTTTTCCCGCTTCAAATCCTTTCGTTATTTTGTGCCCGATGCAGATTACGGCGTCCTCTGCGATATTTTACAATATTTTCGCAGAGGACTTAC
>JAFVUZ010000216.1 GCA_017502435.1 Lentisphaeria bacterium | reverse complement strand
TAGTGTTTTGCGCAAGCAAAACACGGCAATACCCCAATTATGGCGAAGTCCGGCGAAAGATTTGTTTCGTCATTCCGCAAAAAAGCGGGAGGACGAAACGAACATTTCGCCGAAAAACAGCCTGACGCTCCCAGCCGCTGACACTCTCGCGCCAGCGTCTCATCGCTCCGGGTCGTACCCGGCGCCGGGTGCAGGGGCGGCGTAAGCCCCTGCAAAAAAGCACAAAATAAGTTATCTCCCCATATTGGGAATATAGCATATCGTTAAAACATGATATAAAAAACAAAAACAGCGTTTCAAATAAATTTGATACTGTAAGTTTCCTGGCAAAACAGTTTCGCCCCTTCCGGAAAAGTTATCAGTTTTTTTAACGGTAACTGTTGATGAGATCACGAAGTTCTTTGGCCGCAGCGCCGGCTTTTTCTGCGAAATCTTCTCCTTTTGAGGCATAGATTATGCCGCGTGATGAGTTGATGATAAGTCCGGTTTTGTCGGCATTGGCACCGTTTTCAATGACTTTCTGGACATCGCCGCCCTGGGCACCGACTCCGGGAACAAGGAAGGGAAGTTCAGGACAAATAGTACGGATTTTTTTCAACTCTTCAGGATAAGTGGCACCGATTACGAGGGCTGCATTGTTGTTGTAGTTCCAGCGGTCGCGGACGAGCATGGCGACGTGTTCATAGAGCATATGTCCGTCAGCAACGAGATTCTGCAGGTCGCCGGAGTTCGGATTTGAGGTGCGGCAGAGGATGATAACTCCTTTGTCCGCATGGTCGAGGAAGGGTTTCAGAGTATCAAAGCCCATGTAGGGATTGACGGTAACGGCGTCGGCATGATAGCGTTCAAAGGCTTCTTTGGCATACATTTCTGCAGTTGAACCGATGTCGCCGCGTTTGACGTCGAGGATAAGCGGAATATCAGGAGCGTTTTCTGAAATATAATCCATGGTCATTTTGAGGTCTTCGTCCATATCCTGACCGGCATAATAAGCGGCCTGGGGTTTATAGGCACAGACGTAATCTTTGGTTGCATCGATGATGGCTTTGTTGAAGGCGAAAAGGGGATTTTTTTCTCCTTTGACGCATTCTGGAAGTTTCTTGAAATCGGGGTCAAGACCGACGCAGACGAGAGAGTTGTTTTTTGCCCATGCCTTGGCGGTTTTTTCGTAAAAAGTCATAATATTGTTCTCCTTTTTTTATTTTACAGGCTGATTTCGGTATCAGTAATAAAATACATTCTTTTTTATTTTTTTCAATGGCAAATGCAAAAAAACGTATTATATTATTGTGTAAAATCAATGAATTTATTTACGGATTGGAGAATATATGCTGAATTTTAAATTTTTTAATGTCGCACCGCATCTGCCTGAAGAACTGGCATTCCTTGAAAGACTTTCCGGCAATATCTGGTGGTGCTGGCATCATACTGCAATTGAACTGTTTACCAAAATTTCCCCGAATTTATGGAAGGATGTCGAATTTAATGCAAAGGCTTTTTTGAGCAAAGTGCCGCAGAGCCGTTTCGAAGAACTTGCAAAAGATAAAGATTTTCTCCGGCTCCTCAAAAACGTTCAGAGTGAATTTGAAGCCGATGTCCCCGCCGTCGAAGATGTTTCAAAACGTAAAATTGCCTATTTTTCGATGGAATACGGTATTCATGAAAGTATCCGTCTTTACTCCGGCGAGCTCGGCATTCTGTCCGGAGACCATTTGAAGGCGGCATCCGATCATCATCTGCCGATGGTCGCAGTCGGTCTGCTTTACCGGCAGGGGTATTTCCGCCAGTTCCTCGACCGCAACGGATGGCAGATGGAGCGTTATCCGGAAAATGAACTTCACAATATGCCCATGTCCCGTGCCAAAGATGCCAACGGCAATGAAATTCTCATCAGCATAAAACTTATCGATCGCGAACTCTTTGCCGCAGTCTGGATTCTTAATGTCGGCAATGTGCCGCTGGTTCTGCTGGATACCGGAGTGCCGGAAAATCCGCCCGAATTCCGCGAAATAACCTGGCGTCTTTACGGCGGCGACAAAGTTATGCGTCTGCATCAGGAACTGCTGCTCGGTATCGGCGGTTACAAAGCACTTGTCGCTCTCGGCTATGATCCTGCGGTCTGTCACATGAACGAAGGTCATGCAGCATTTCTCTCCGTTGCCAGAATTGAACACCTCGTTGCCAAAGGTTACGCTCCGGATGAAGCGTTGGAAATCGTTTGGCGTACCAATATTTTCACTACTCATACTCCGGTTCCCGCCGGCAATGAAGTTTTTGATATAAATCTTGTCCGCCCGTATCTTGAAGTGCTTGCCAAGCCTACCGGGCTGGATGTTGACCGTATCATACGCTGGGGAATTCCGATCGGAGAACGTGAACACGCTTCAGTGATGTCAATGACTGTTCTCGGTCTGCGTCTTGCCAATTTCAGCAACGGTGTCAGCAAACTTCACGGCGTTGTCGCCCGCGAGATGTGGAAGCATCTCTGGCCCGGACGTTCCATTGATGAAATTCCGATTACGCATATTACCAACGGGGTGCATATTCCGTCATGGATTTCTTTGCGGCTGAGAAATATTCTTGACCATTATTTGAGCGGCAGCTGGATGTGCAATCCCGATATGGCAGAACTTTTGAAAGAAATTGAAACGGTTCCGGATGAAGATTTGTGGATGACTCATGAAGTTTCACGTCAGTCAATGGTCCGCAAAACACGTGCATTGCTGCAGAATAAATTTCAGTTTGAAACCAGCAATGCCGATATGAATATCAAAAATATTCTTGATCCCGGCGTGCTTACTATCGGTTTCGCCCGCCGTTTTGCCACTTATAAACGCGGAACTCTGCTGCTCAAAAACAAAGAACGTCTGCTGAAAATCCTCCGTAATACCAAATGTCCGGTGCAGTTCGTTTTTGCCGGCAAAGCACATCCCGCTGATGACGGCGGCAAGCATCTGATTCAGGATTTGATCAATTTTGCCCGCAGTGAAAATGTCCGTGACCGGTTTATTTTCGTTGAAGATTATGATATTACACTCGCTCGCCATCTCGTTCAGGGGGTCGATGTCTGGCTGAATACTCCCCGCCGTCCGATGGAGGCTTCAGGAACCAGCGGCATGAAAGCTGCTGTCAACGGTGCTTTGAACTGCAGTATTCTTGACGGCTGGTGGGATGAAGCATACGAACCCGCCAACGGCTGGGCAATTCCCGGCAATCATAATTTTTCAAGCGAGGATGATATTGACAATTTTGAATCGCAGTCGCTTTTCCACGTACTTGAAAATGAAATCATTCCCTGCTTTTATGAACGTGTAGGAGGTGATGTTCCCGCCCGTTGGGTAAAGAAAATGAAGGCCTCTATTGCTATGGCTATCAGTAAATTTTCCAGCTGGCGTATGGTAAAAGATTATAATGAAATGTTTTACAGCAAGGCTCAGGCACTTTATGATGATTTGATTGCAGATAACGGCAGACGTGCTTTGGAAATTGTTAATCAGAAACGCCGTCTTGCCGCACATTTTTACAATATTTATGTTCATGAACCGGTCGTGGGATGCGATATGAATAAACTTCATGTCGGCGAAAAATTCAAGGTTTCGCTGAAAGTTTATCTCGGTGAAATGTCCCCCGATGAAGTCAAGGTTGAAGTTTATTACGGTCATGTTGATAACCGCAATGCAATCACTCAGTCATTCAGCGTGCCGATGCAGAAAATTTCAGCAGTTGGCGATGGCAATTATATGTATGAAGCCGAAGTTATCTGCAAATCCAGCGGACGTTTCGGCATTACAGCCAGAGTCACACCAGCCGGTAATGACTGGCAGAACAGCGTGCCCGGGTTCATGGCATGGCCGAAATAAGCAGGAAAAATTTTCAGCGGATTATTTACGGTCAGAGGACTTTTGAGAAAAATTCCCGAATACGCGGAATTGCTGAATTTTTAATGATTTCATCAGGTGTTCCGGAAGCAATGATTTCGCCGTTATCCATAAATATTATGCGTTTTGCGACTTCTGCGGCAAATCCGATTTCATGAGTGACAACAATCATGGTCATGCCGTCTTCTGCAAGTTCTTTCATGAGAGAGAGAACTTCTCCTACCATTTCCGGGTCGAGTGCAGAAGTCGGTTCATCGAAAAGAATGACGTCGGGATTCATAGCAAGGGCACGAACTATGGCGACACGCTGTTTCTGTCCGCCGGAGAGCTGGTTGGGATAAGCCTTGCGTTTTTCATACAAACCGATACGTTTGAGGAGTTCTTTTGCTTTATTGCTTGCTTTCAGGGGCCCCATGCTGTGAGTCAAAACCGGAGCAATGGTTATATTCTTCAGAATATTCATATTGGGAAACAGATTGAAATGCTGAAAGACCATACCGACCTGACGGCGGAATTTATTGAGCGGAATTTGTTTGGCAGTTATGTCTTTGCCTTCAAAAATTATTTGTCCGGATGTCGGCTGTTCCAGCAGATTGAGGCAGCGGAGAAAGGTGCTTTTGCCGGAACCTGACGGACCGACGACAAAGACGACTTCGCCTTTTTTTATGACCGTATTGATATTATTCAATGCGGTAAAATCGTTGAATTTTTTGACAAGATTTTTGATTTCAAATATTATTTCACTCATTTTGTTTCAACCTTTTTTCCAGGATTCCGAGGAGTTTGGTAAGTATGACGACGACCACAAGATAGATAAGTGCCACTGCAATCAGCGGCAGGAATGCATCATAAGTCTGACTGCGGATGATGTCGCCGCCTTTAGTCAGATCCTGCAGTGCGATATAACCTGCGACACTTGTTTCTTTCAGCAGGACGATAAATTCATTTCCGAGGGCGGGGAGGACGTTTTTGAAAGCCTGCGGGATAATGACATAATTCATTGTCTGTCCGTATGAAAGACCGAGCGAGCGTCCTGCCTCCATTTGACCTTTGTCGATGGACATGATACCGCTGCGGACGATTTCGGCAACATATGCACCCGAATTGATACCGAAAGCAATGATTGCCACGAGCAGTTTGTCAATATCCACTGATCCGAAAATAACAAAGTAAATGATAAGCAGCTGAACAACAACCGGAGTTCCGCGGATGACCGTCAGATAGATTTTGCAGAAAAAGTTGGCAACTTTGAATTTTCCGGTCATATCTCTGGTACTGCGGATGACTGCAACGCTGAATCCGATGGCGATACCGAGCAGCAGAGAACAGAATGTTATGATGATGGTATTGCTGAAGCCATCAAGCAGATATTGATAACGGTTGTCAGCAATGAAGTTCAAGTGAAAAGATTCTTTCAGTCTGCCGTAAAAAGTATCGGCTTTGGCAGTTTTTTCTCCGGCTTCGTCGGAGTGTGCTTTTCTGTAATTTTCAATAATCTGTTTCAGTTCGCCGGAATCCTTCATTTTCTGCAGTTCGGCATTGAATTTATTGAGGAGTTCAGTATTTTTTTTGTTGATGGCAAAAGCATACTCCTCATAAGTCAGCGGCTTTTTGAGAATATGGAGACTTGAGTGCTGAGCGATATATACTTCTGCAGGTTCGCTGTCCACGATCACGGCATCGACTTTGCCTGCGAGGAGCGATGCGACTGCGAGCGGCCCGTGAGAATAGCGTTCGGGTTCTTTGATATTTTCGGCAACATACAAATCGCCTGTTGTTCCGTGCTGAACTCCGATTTTTTTGTCTTTCAAATCTTCTGAGGAGCGGATTTTTGAATCTTTCGGGACGATGATGACCTGCTGAGAAATAACATACGGGATGGTGAAATTTACCTGTTTTTTACGTTCATCAGTAACTGTGATGCCGGATGCTGCGATGTCGGCTTTGCCGGATTGCACTGCGGCGATAACAGAATCAAAACTCATGTCACGGATTTCAAGCAGGTATCCGAGTTTCCCGGCTATTGTACGTATAATGCAGGGGTCGATGCCGTCGATTTTGCCGTTTTGAACATATTCATAAGGCGGGAAGGTTGCATTTGTGACCATGACGAGTTTTTTTGTTTCGGATTCGCCGCAGCCGCACAAAAGAAGTGAAAATATCACTGAAAAAATTGCATAAAAGTATTTCATTTTGTAATCCTTTGGAATTGTCATTTACATAAGATACAGCAAGATAAAATTTTTGCAAATATTTATTGAAAAAGAGTTGCAAAATTGACCGGATTTTGTACCGTTCAATGTTGTGATGCCAGGAAATCTGCCAGTTCATCCCACGGCAGACCGATGATATTTTCAAGAGAGCCGGAATATTTTTCGATAATTATTTCTCCATGTTCCTGAATGGCGTATGCTCCGGCTTTGTCGAGGACGTGGACGAGAGAGGTGTATTTTTGTATGTCGTTGTCAGTCAATTTTTTAAAGTACACGTCAGAGATACATGAAAAGTGTCCGGAAATATTTTTGCTGCGGTTTATAACTGCACAGCCGGTAATGACCTGATGTTTTCTGCCGCTCAATTTTTTCAGAATTTTGTGAGCGTCCTGAATATCGGCGGGTTTGCCGATGATGGAGTTTTCAAAAAATATGACGGTATCTGCAGCAATTACAGTTTTGCCGGGGAAAATATCAGCGGCGGCGGATGCCTTTAATGTCGCATTTATTTCCGGCAGTTCCGATAAATTATCACAGGTTGTTATTTCTGTGACTTGCGGGACATATACAGAAAAGTCCGCACCGTGTTTCTGCATGATTTCTGCACGGCGGGGACTTTTTGAGGCGAGGATTATTTTGGCAGACATCACTCTTGGGCTTCTTCGGCGGAATAAGGGGTGATAATTTGAGTATCTGCACTTGATTCTTTTGTGATTATCAGGCTCCTGTCTCTTGACAAGCGTTCAAATTTGAGGTTTATTTTACGGAGAGAATCAATTCCGAAGAAATCGTGAGCCATATCTTTGACAGATTTTTTGATTTTCTGAGTAAGTTCAGGCAGACCGCCGTCCTTGCCGTCGTATTCGCAAATGAGGTTCAGCTGATATTTATGGCGTATGCGGTAAAGGCGGATTTTGTTGACTTTGACAGACGGAAAACTTGCGAGTTCGCCGCGAACGGTATCCTCAAGTGCTGCCAAACTGATGGTAACATCGCCGTCAGCAGCAGGAGCGATAATTTCAGAACATTTGCGGCGGCGGAAGATGATTTTGAAAATCAGCCGTATGACGAGCAATATCAGCAGGACAAGAAATACGACTCCGATACCTGCGGCATATCCTTTGTTGAAATCATTTGCATTCAGACTTTTTATAAAATTGCAGAAATAATCATAGTATTGACAAAAGTTCATAAAACACCTCTTTTCTCTGGTTTATATCTCAATTTATCACAGCAAAAGCATTTTGTCAAATGCGAAATCAAATTTTCATTCATTAAAATACATGAAATTGTCTGTTTCAGGTTGTTTCATAAGAAATTATTTTATGATACAGACCGGGCGCGTTTTTATTTTGATGGAAAATTTCAAAAAACAATAATTTTTTCTGAATTGACAGTAAAATGATAAAAGTTATCATTTTTTTTCTTTTTTCAGTTTGAAAAATATGATAACAGGATGTATTTTTTTTTAACAATGCATTTTGTATTTTTTTATAAAATAAAAATAAATGAAAGGAAAATCTGATGGGGATTCTTGATTGGATCATTATGATAGTTCCTATGGCGTTTGTCCTTGGAATGGGGTGGTATTCACGGCGTTATGTCAAAGGTGTATCTGATTACCTTGCTGCGGGGCGTGTGGCAGGTCGTTATGTCATTTCAGTCGGAGATGTGGCTCTGTCGCTGGCAGTTATTACAATGATCGGCTATGTTGAGGCTCATTACAAGACAGGGTTCGGCATGATTTTCTGGAATCATATTCTGCAGCCTCTCGGCGTGGCAATGGCGTTGACCGGTTTTTGTGCTTACCGTTTCCGTGAAACCAAGGCTATGAGTTTGGGGCAGTTCCTTGAAATGCGTTACAACCGTCCGCTGCGTATTTACGCTTCAGCATTGCGTTCAACGGCGGAATTGCTGGCAAATTGTATGTGTCCGGCGTTGGCGGCACGTTTTCTGATTTATTATATCGGACTGCCTGCAACTTTTAAATTTCTCGGTTTTGAAATCCCGACTTTCATGATCATTACCCTGATAGTTATTGCCATGTGTGTATGGCTGTGCTGTATCGGCGGTGCATTGTCCTTGCTGGTTACAGATACGCTTCAGGGATTTATATGCTATCCTCTGCTGGTTTTTTTCATTATTTTTGTGCTTATAAAATATCCATGGAATGATGTTGTCATGCCTGCATTGATGGACCGTGTTTCCGGTGAAAGTTTCCTTAATCCGTATGATGTTGCCAAGTTCCGTGATTTTAACTTGTTTGCTTTGGTTGTTTCGGTTTATTCCACTATCGTAAACCGGGCCAACTGGTACGGCACAAGTTCCGGTATCGCCGCCAAGACTCCACATGAACAGAAAATGGCCGGACTTATGGGCTCATGGCGTGGTATGCTTTGTGTCACAATCAATGTTCTGATGGTTCTGCTGGTTATTGCTTCATTGAACTTCCCCGGCAAAAAAGAGGAGGCAAAAAGCATTCGTGACCGTCTTTCAAAATTGATTCTTGCTGAAGTTCAGTACGGTCGTCCGGAAATCCAGAAAGCCGTCAATGATGAACTTGCGGCAATGCCTGCCCGCGATAATATTGTAGAGCCTGAAGTTGTAAAAAATATCAAAATGAAAACCATTAATACCGGCCGGAATACAGTTTATTATGCCGATCGTGCAGACCTTGATGAAAAAGCAATCGGGCTGCCGGGCCGTATCTCTCACAGAAAAAACAAAAAAGCGGTTTTTGCAGGCGATGTTGTTGAATTTACTGTTGACAAAGAAAGAAATCAGGTCCGCTGGAATCTTTCACAGGAGGAAAATCTTGATACAGCTCACCTGAAAGTCGTCAAAAAACACTTTGGAGATACCCCTGAAGGCAATGCAAAATATCAGGAATTCAATACACTTTTCCATCAGATGATGCTGCCGGTTACTTTACGCGGTATTCTGCCGGTAGGTATGATCGGATTGTTTGCATTGTTTGTACTTTTGATGATGCTTTCAACAGACGATACCCGTTTGTTCAGTGCGGCACAGACTATCGCACAGGACTGTGTACTGCCGTTTATGAAAGACGGAGTATCAACTGCAACTCACGTTATAATCATCCGTATAGTTGTTGTTTTCTGCGGAATTGTCTGGTTTATCGGTTCATTCTTTATGGCACAGCTTGACTATGTCAATATGTTTGTGACTATTATGTGTTCCATGTGGATCGGTGCCGGTCCGGTGATGCTGTTCGGTTTGTACAGCCGTTTCGGCAATACCAAGGGTGCATTTACATCATTGATTGCCGGTATGGTTCTGGCGTTGTCATTTATTTTCCTGCAGCGTAACTGGGCGGATGTTGTCTATCCTGCGATTGCAGAACGCGGACTGGTTGACAGTTTTGATGTATTTCTCCGTACCTGTTCCCAACCGTTTGAGCCGTACATTGTCTGGAGAATGAGTGCGACCAAGTTCCCGATCAACTCTTATGAAATCAACTTTATCATCATGATAATCTGTTTGATAGGTTATGTACTGGTTTCACTGATCACTTTCAAAGAACCGTACAATCTGGATCGTATGCTGCACCGCGGTATTTATGATACAGAAAACAAAGGTAACATCAAACAGAAATGGACATTTAAAACTGTATTTTCCAAACTTATCGGTATTACTCCTGAATTTACTTTCTGGGATAAAGTTATCAGCTGGAGTGTATTCTTTTATACAATCGTATGGTCATTTTTCATTACCTTTATTGCTGTGCTTTTATGGAATTTGTTTCAGCCGTGGCCGCGTGAATGGTGGGGCAATTATTTCTTTGTCGTCAGCGTCTGCGTACCGATCATCGGCGGTATTGCCGCATCGATCTGGTTCATTACCGGTGGTGTTATCGATCTTCGCAAACTTTTCCAGGCATTGAGAGACCGTGTTGTTGATCCGCTGGACAATGGACAGGTCAAAGGCAACGTTTCTCTGTCTGATATTGCAGTTTTTGAGAAACGCGAAGATGAAAAGAAAGAGGAAGAAAAATAATCTTCTTGAAGATCCGTGGATCGTTTTAAAACTGTTTTGCGGGGAAAAGCTTTATGAAAAGGCTCTGTACTAAATATAGACTGATTTTTATCATCTTTCCAATAATTTTCTATAAATTTGACTGAAGAAAATGTCAAATATAATTAAAAGGTTTGGAAAAAGATGAGGGGGTGCAGGGGGAGAAGAAAAGAACCTTT
>JAFVUZ010000215.1 GCA_017502435.1 Lentisphaeria bacterium | reverse complement strand
GAGGATTTCTGCCTATGCCAAGAACAAAAGGAACGAAGCGTCGCGCCAACGGGACCGGGCGTGTTTATAAAAGTAACGGCGTATGTTATTTGCAGTATCGCTTGCCAAATGGAAGTCGCAAAAGTGTCACCCTCAAAGACGAAAAAGGGGAGAAGATCACTGATTTGCGGAAAGCGGAAACTGCCGCCAGAAAATATCTGGAACCATTCCGGAAGATCAATGAAATTGATAACCGATTGGAATATCTGGAAGAAAAAGCCAAGTTGAAACAATTTGCCGCCCGTACCACCATTTTGTTGGAGGATGCTTTTGAACGATTCCTGACCAAGCCCCGACGGAAAACGATGACAGAGATCACATTGAAAATCAATCGAACCCACTGGGAAGATTTCGTACTATTTATTCAGGATAAATATCATTTAACACACCTTGCCGAGGTTGAAACAGAACACGCGGACGCCTATATCGCATTTCTGCGGGATCATGGTGTTTACAAACGGACCATCGGGAAAGCCGGGAAAAAATATACAAAAAACAAAGTGTCTGCGTCAACCATCAATAAATATTTGAAAATTTGCCGCTATGTTTTCAAGATGCTGCTGCCGGATCTTGGATTCGGGATCACGGAAAATCCGTTTTATCATATCCGCTGCGGTGAACTCAAACAAATAGACCGTGAGGTATTTACTCCGGCAGAATTGAAGTTGATTTTTACCGATCCACCGCCATTGATGCGGGCAATGTTTACGATAGGATTATGCACCGGATTGCGGGAGGGGGATGTGGCGACGCTGAAATGGGAAGAGGTGGACGGGTATTCCCCGCAATATCTTGATACATCCGGATATAGAGAAATCCACCGTGTTACCAACAAAACAGAAGCATTGGTTCATATTCCTATAACCGAAGAGCTATCAGACTGTCTGCAATGGTTATGGCAAGAACGGCATATTGCGGGAGATTTTCAGGAGTATGTTATTCCGGACGCTGCCAAAATTTACTTGGAAGATGCCCCTTTATTATCTTATCGCATCAGAGTTTTTCTGGAAGGACTGGGGATCAAAACGCGAAAACTGAACTCAAATGGACGAAATCAAAGCATCAAGGATTTTCACAGTTTGCGACATTGTTTTTGTTATTACGCCGGATTAAAAGGCGTGCCTCTGCCGGTAATCCAGAGCATTGTGGGGCATTTGAGTTCGGATATGACCAAACATTATCAGCAGCACGCCGACAAAGTTGCCCGGCAGAAAGGAATGTTGATGATGTCAGGATTACTGCAAATTGATGATTCCGTTTCAACCATCCGCACTCTCCGGCAACGACTTTGTCAACTCGCCCAGGATGAACCGGAAGAATTTATCGTTAAAATGAATTTATACGCCGACCAACTCCTGCAGGAAAAGAAAATCGGCAATAATCCGCAAAAATTTATTGCGAAAGAAAATTCTGAAAAATGATGAAAAATCACCCATATAATAAAGCCGCAATCTATAATAAAGTAAGCTGCTTTATTATTCAAGTTTAGTTTATTATCAATTTACATTTGAGATTTATCCCGTTGATTCTTCTGATTCGTTCCATTTGCAGATATTCAAACAGCTCCCGCAAGGAACTTGTGGAAGAAAACTGAATGTGTCCGAATTCACAGGTGAAGCTTAAATTAAGGAAATCCGGTGATGCCCTGACATCCTGTACCGTTTCCCATGGGATCAACAAATGTTCCGTTTCCAGTTCCAGCCAGAACCGGGGGAGATGCTCTTCACTTTTCTGCCAATATTTTTGTTCCATAAATTACCTCCTATATCCTATATAATTGTATTATAAATCCATTCCTCTTGATTTCTTTTTATTCCGTTCCCGTTCTTCCCGCTCCTGCTGTTCGCGGCGGTTTTGTTCGGCTCGCTCGCGGGCGAGCTTTTCTCTTGCCTGTCGTTCTGCTTCCAGCCGATGTGCCTCTTCACGGGCGGCGGCTTCTCGCTCAGCAACGGCTTTTTCGGCGGCAAGTTGCTCCTGTTTTGCTTTTTCAGCAGCTTCTTTTGCCTGGATTTGGGCAGACTCCTGGGCAAGAAAATCCAATGCTTCCTGCATGGAGTTCTTTTTCCGGGGTGCGGACGGTTCTGCCGTTTTTCCGATCTTTAAAACACTTGGCTTGAATGTAAAAGACGGCATTGCCACTTGGGGCTTGGCGGGCTTTGATGTTTGTTGCGGTTTCTGTTCCGGAGGATTTTTGCTGTTTCCAATATCCGTAAGCCATGCCATCGTTGCTTCCCATTGGCTCAATGGCTTCCGGGGCTTCTCTTCCGCCTGCCGCTGTTTTTCTCTGGCAAGAGCCTCTTCTTTTGCCAAGGCGATTGCCCGCTCCTGCTCCATTTCCAGAATAGTGTTTTCAGAAATCGGCCCATACCCGTACTTCGCCCAGCGGGAGCGGCGGGCGGCGATCTGCTTTGCCCGTTCCCAGACTTTCGCGGTCGCCTGTTTGATCTGTTCCATAAACAGCCGTGTCCGTTCAATAACACTCTTATATTTTTCATCCGGCAGCGTTTCTGCCTTTCGGCGTTGAGCATCTTCTGAAAGCGGCAGCAGCCGTTCCGCAGAAATCTGTCCTTCCGCAAGCAAATCATGAACACTGGTCCGGTCGCCAATGCGGAAACACAACTGCTGTTTCAAAAACTCTTTTTCCGGACAATGTAACGCCATATTTTTGCGTCCCCGGCTCAATGCCACATAAAACGCTTTCCGATCCAACGCCTGTGCCGCAACCACCACATTTTCCGCAGTCCGCCCCTGGGATTTATGCGAAGTCGTCACCCATCCATACTTGAAAGTCGCGTAATCTTCCGGCAAGTCGATCAACTCTCTGGGCGTGCCGTCCGAATAAAGCATCATTACTTTACGTGGATCGTCGGTGATTTGGGCGATATTGCCGTTGTAAATCTTTTTATCCCTCAAATTCACATTGAACTGGATCAAATCACCGCAGCAAAGTTCAATTTCCCGCAACTCTCCAACCTCGATAAAATCAGCCGCCGCTTTCGGACGCAGACATTTGCCGGAATCCAGATAAATAAAATCCCCCTCCACACGCTCAACTTTGGCAACTTCACCGGCATTGCCGATATCTTTCATATTCCGGATAAACACAATGGTCGTTCCCGGAGCATAATTCCGTACATTTTTGATCCAGACTTTCGGCTTGCTCCAACTGCGGAAAACCTCTGCCTGTCGTCCG
>JAFVUZ010000214.1 GCA_017502435.1 Lentisphaeria bacterium | reverse complement strand
GAGTTGCGACAGCAACGAGCGGCATACCCCCTGATGTGGCTAATCCGGCGAAAGATTTGTTTCGTCATTCCGCAGCGTTCCACCCGCTTTTATATGCGGGAGGACGAAACGAAAATTTCGCCGAAAAACAGCCTGACGCACCCAGCCGCTGACACTCACGCACCAGCGTCACATCGCTCCGGGTCGTACCCGGCGCCGGGGATACAAGGGGGCGGCGTAAGCCCCCTTGTAATAAAAAATCAGTCTACGTTTAGTACACAGCCAATTTTTACATTAAAATATATTTTAAATTATTTGTAATAAACAAATTGTAATTGCTTTTATTGGGATAATAAAAGCAATTACGATAAAAGTTTTTGGAAAATGGGGTGTGGGGAAAAGAACCTTTTTTCAAAAAGGTTTTTTCCCCACAAAACAGTTTTGCAACAGCCCCTGCAAAAAATCAATCTTAAGATTTATTTTTCGCCCCAGATTTCAATTTCGGAGAGAATCAATTTACCGTTTACGGAAGGATCGGCAAAATTTATTTCCAGGAAATCTGTTTCACCCTTGGCAACATCCAATTCAACGCAGAGGACCTGATCTGTGAATTTCTCTGCAGATTTGACAGTTCCTTTAGCGGTTTTAACGGTGAATGCGGGCAGCACGCCATGATAGAATAGCCGTACTTTCTGAACTTTTACACGCTGACCGAAGCGGAAATCAATTTTCATAGCACGGGCTTTGCTCCATGTATCAGCAAATTTATGTATGCCGAGTTTGCCGGATTTCACCAGTTTTTTATTTCTGGGACTATAAATATCGCCGGTTTCATAAGCATCAAGACGATTGGTCAGATTGCCGTTTTTGAATGAGAATTTAAGCGGCGTTTTCTGATTCTGCAAATGATCGGGAGCAACGGAGAGAGTATATTCCGCATTAGCCAGCTGAGCATTGGCAGTTTTTACCGGCTGATTACGCCACCAGTAGGAGTTGTTTCCGGTCAGACAGAGTGAATCAAAAACCGGTCTTTTTTCGGGTTCAAACGGGAAATGGAAATTCCAGATGTCATGTTTGACCGGAACTCCAAACTTTTTGAAAAGTCCGATTGCGAAATTGACCCATGCTGAATTTTCCGACATACTTGAAATCGGAGTCAGAGCACACAAAACAGCGAATCCTCCATTGGGATAACGTTTTATGGTCGCAGCGGCTTTACCGTCTTCAAAACGGGCAATGACTGCAGTATCTTTGGCAGGATTGAAAGTATATTTGCTGATACCGTAAGTAGTCAAACCGTTTTTGTCTGTTTTAATGCCGAGCTGTTTGCCATCGGGAACAACGCGGTAATAAACAGTACCTTTAACAGGCACGGATTCGGTTCCGAAAATTGCATTTCTGCTGGCATCAGTCGCAGTACCGTCAGGAGCAAAAGAGGCAATTTCCGGGTCAAAACAGATAACTTTGCCGCCATTGGCAAGATATTTTTCAAGCATGGCAACAACACGCGGTTCAAGCACTGAACCTCTGACGATTACTACTGCTTTCCAATCCTCAAGTCTGGCTTTGCCGTCCAGCAGAGCGGAATCGGAAATATATTTGAACCAAGTTCCTGCTCCGGGACCGACAAGCCCCATAAAAGCCTCATCTTCAGTGAGCGTATTGCTGCGTTTGGTCAGAAATGTATCCTGTGACAGCAAAACAGCATAAGAAGGTTCAGGGAATTTCAGAAGCGGCATCTCTTTGAACTTCAAACTGATGTCATTCAAAGTGTTCCAACGCGGCAGATGTCCATTACCACAGTACAAAGTATTATTTTTGCCGCGTTGTCCTCCAATATGGTCATACCCCCAGCGGATCAAACCGGTTACACCGCCGCGGGCAAGCTGACTCATACAGGCGGCAACCTTTTCCGGACCGAAAGAACCGAAAAGATGTTCCAAATGGTCAACTGCTGAAACCGGCTTGCCGAGTGAAAGATCGGTCATATATTTAGCCATGAAAACGTGTCTGTGCAAGCGGGCTGGATTGCTTTGCAATGCAACAACATCGCACCATTTTGAGAATCGTTCAGGATACAGCAAGTGCATCTGTTCACGTGCAGTTGCAGTCTGACAGACCAGAGGTTTACCGTTGGGTTGAGTGTATTTTCTGGTTATTTTGTACAATCTCTCCTGAAACTCAAGCATTCTGGAAATGATAAATTTACGCATAGCCAGATAATTGAACGGCTCATCATCGGTTGTCATAGATGAAGGAGCTCCGTATTTACCGTATCCGAATTCCTCTTTGATACGTTTCAAGGCGCGCTGAAATTCGGGACGTTTTCTGTCTTTTGCTTTGGGATTAACGGCACGGCGGAGGAAAGCAGTTTCATAAATGCTCATGCATTCATCGCCGAGGTGAACTCCCATGACCGCACCCTTGTTCTTTTCGAGATATTTTTCCAGACTGTTGAAAATTTTATCAGCCACTTTGTCATCATAAAGAGCGGCACATGAATCGCCCCAGTATTGGAAATAAACCATTGCACCGAGACCAGTTTCTCTGCACCAGTCACGGACAATATCAATGCGGTCATCAGCGGTCGGCTGGTTCTGCCAGACATGGGGATTGAGTTTATATTTTTTGTATTCATCCAGTACATCCTTACGAGAGTATTTATAACCGTACTGCAGGGCATTGGTTATGTTGCGTGACTTCAAAGGCTGAGCCCAAATACTGACAATACCGTTGGGATTGGGTTTATCGCTGAAAAGTTCTTTATAGAGTTTACGGTCGGTACGCCAGAAATAATCTTCCGGTTCTTTATTCTGCATGATCTGTTTCAGAAACAAGCCGGAAAGCACCTGACCGTGATTTTTGCCATCACCGAGCAGCATGGGGAATTTACCTATTTCATGAAATGAATGACCGATCAGAGCCCAGGTACTGCTGTATTTTGCCTTACCTGCAGGTCTGTGGGTGCGGCAGAAGTTGAGTTTCCACTGAAACTTGACAAGACCGCGGTCGGCTTCGGTAAAGCCGAGATCTTTCAGCGGCAAAGCGAAACGGATAACAGTAAGACCGGGCTTCAGATTCAAAACTTTTGTCTTAATCGAACTGTTCCAGTCAGCAGATGTCCCCTGCCCGTCATACAAACTTCCAACAGAATCCATCGCGAACTGATAGTAGGGAGACTCTGCACCGCCAACCTGAGTAATGAAAAATTCGATAACATCACGTAAGAAAACCTGATTGCTGTCATGAGGCAATTTTTCACCGGCAGACAATTTACGGCCGGGATGATGCAGCAAAATTGCACCATGCAGAGCATCAGTGCTCAAACCGAGATAAACTTCTGTCGGTTCTTCTACCAATTTACCGACTTTAGAATGAGTAAAATCATTCAGTTTAACTGCTTTTTTCATGAAATCAGCTGAAAATTCGTCAAGTTTATCGGCGGCATTGCCAATATAAGGAATATACAATTTGCCGTCATCAGGATAAATATTAAGATTATCAAAAGAAATTTTACCGGAAAAATTATAAGCAACAAAAGACAACCCGATACCATTTACACCATCAGGCACAGTAAAAGGAATACGCACATTCTGCCATTGACCGCCGGTCGAACCTTTGATCCATGGAGTTTTGATTTTTTCCTTCTCGGGTCTCTTTTTACCGGACTGCAGACGGCCTTTTACCATTTTGCAATTTTCACGGAAAGCGATTTCAGCTCTCGCACTGCCGGTACCGATATTGGCATTGTATGAAAATTCAATAATGTAACGCTGTTTGGCTTTTACAGGAAAATATGAACGGTTGGTGACAAAAGCAAAATACTGCGGCATTTCAGCATTGTTGATACTCAAACCGCCGGAACCTTCAAGCCCCTCACCTGCAGCAATCTGCACACCGGGAATGTTTGCTTTGGCACTTTTTTCCGCATAAACAGTTTTTTTGGATCTGGCAACACGTCCCCACCAGCGGCTGCCCTGCTCAAATCCGGGGTCCCACGGTGCGTTGACGATGTTTTTTCCCTCACTGGCATAGGCAACAGAAAGCAGCATGAGCAAACTGCCGCAAATTGCCGTCAATGTTAAATTTTTTCTGTTCATCGGTTTTCCTTTCTTTGTACATAATTTTTCCAAATGTTCACGGCAGAACAGTACACGGGTGACCGGGTATGACGGAATATGAGAATTTCAGTATTTTGGGAAATATGGGGAGATTACCGTTAACTGCACTGCAGTCAGACATACATCACCGCTCCCGCGTAACTCTGTCCGCTTGCTGCATCAGCCTGTCTGCCTCGTCAGCGTCCTCATCAGCCTGACTCAGAGTGCAGTCAATGGCAATCTCCCAAAATTCTCAAAACTCCCAAAATTCTCACTCTGTACGTCACGCCCAGCCGTCAGACCTGCGGGAGTGCCGTATAAATGCCGTACAATACAACAAATTGTGCTAAAGTTAAAATAGCATATATTTTTTCAATTACAAATATTTTTCTTATTTAATTTATAAAAAAATCATTTACGGAGCTTGATTTTTTTATTTTTTGAGCTATAATATATATCAATTCACAGGAGTTATCATGGCTAAACCCAAATATGAAAAAATTGCAGAAACATTGAAAAAAGAGATTAAAAAAGGCATTTTTGCCCCCAATACAAAACTGCCCAAAACTGCCGATCTTGCAAAAATATTCAATGTGAGTTATGTCACTATGACCAATGCTATCCAGCTGCTGAACTCGCAGGGATACGTCAATACAATTCAGGGCAGCGGAATTTTTGTAAATCCGCCGTCTGCAGCTCCTGACAGCAGAGATATTTACTGGCTCGCACCGATCGAAGGCGACCTTTACAGCCGCTGTTTCCGCACAGCACAGGACGCTTTTGACGAAGCAAACTGCCGTCTGATACCGGGGCTCTCGCCTGACCGTCTGCGTGACATCGCTCTTGTAAATCCGGCAAAAGCAGAAAAAATCCTGCAGGATTACTGTTCAAATCCGCTGATTATTGAAGGCACACGCCATTTTCCGTTTTCTCTCCTGAAAAAAGTCAATCCGTCAGGCCGCAACGTTTATTTTCTGCTCCACGCTGAATGCCGACAGGACGATTTTCCGGAGGCGGTTTCTCTGATACCGGATTTCCGGCAGGCGGGCTTGCTTGCGGCAGAAAAACTGCACCGGCAAAAAGCAGAGAGACTTTTCATCCTGAGCTACGAAAATATCTCAGAAAAAGAGTTGGCTCTGGCAAATAATCCCCCCTTCACTTACGAAAAACTCATCCTTGACGGCATGAATGATTATGCCGCAAAAAATAATCTTCCCCCGGTTGAAATTTTCCGCAATCATGACGATTACATAAGCGATTTTGAAAAACTTGCTCCTTTTTTCAACACTCCATGCGGATTTATGACTATCGGCGACAGCCGTGCTCACACGCTCTACCGTTACTGCCGCAAAAACAATATCGCAATCGGCAAAACCTGGCACGCCGTCGGAATGGGCAAAACCGAATGGTGCGACATCATGGAACCGCACCTTGATTCAATTTCTCTGGAGGAAATCCCTCTGGTCAGGCAGCTCGCCAATGAAATTCTGAACAACAATCATTCAAAATATATATTATGGCAAACCAAACTTTAAGGAGTCAGAAATGAACAAAATGAACGCAGCCATCCTCGGTCTCGGCGGAATGGGCAAAACTCACGTCACCGCTGCTCAGAAATCACCCTATGTAGATAAAGTTTACGGCTATGAACCCGATGCAGATTTCCGCGTCAAACGCTGTCAGGAACTCGACATCATCCCCGCAACTCTTGAAGAAATTATGCAGGATGAAAGTATTAAATTCGTCTCCATCGCCTCCCCCAACGAAACCCATATAGAACTCGCCGAAATGGCAATGCGTGCCGGAAAATCCGTCCTCTGCGAAAAGCCCATGGGCAATACTCTCGCCGAAGCAAAACATATGTGCGACATCGAAGCCGAAACCGGAGCATTTCTGCAGATAGGTTTTGAACTCCACTACTCAAAAATGTATCAGCATACAAAAAAATGGATCTCTGACGGACTCATCGGCGATCCGGTCAACGTCCAATGCCGCTACTACTGCTGCGAATTTCACAAAAAAAATACATGGCGAAGCAACAGTACCGGAAGTTTTCTCATCGGAGAAAAACTCTCTCACTATCTCGATTTGCAGCGCTGGTTCTTTGACAAAACACCCGAAAACGTTTACTCTCTTTCCGCCGCCAAAGTCGTTCCCTATTTCAACCACCGCGACAACCATCAGATTATGACCCGTTACCCCGGAAACTGCGTCGGCACATTGAACTTCATCATGTATATTGCCGAATCCCATACCGGACATGATCCCCTGCGTGACTTGCTGGAACAGCAGGCAGATGACGGTCACTTCCTCCAATATCACATCTGCGGAACAAAAGGGGCAATCGAAAACGACGTTTTCCGCCGCCGTTACCGCCGCTGGGAATTCGGTGATTCACCTGAATTTATGACCAGCAAAATCGTCGAAGAAATCACGTTTCCTCCCGCCGACGACCAAATATATTTCCACAATGTAGAGGAACAGAATATGCACGTCATTGAACTTGTCGCCACCGGCAAACCTTCCGAAATGACTGCCCGTGAAGCATACGAAACTATGAAACTATGCTTTGCCGCCGAACTTTCAGAAGACACCGGCGAACTTATCAATTTCAACGACCCGCGTCTGGATTGAGCACGGCAATTTCTTGCCATCGCTTACCTCGCATACACTCGTAACTGCTTCAGACCTCGCTATTGTTACTCTGTGAAAGCCGAAAAATAACTGCCTTGCAAAACACGATAGAGCTTACATAATCTATCAAAAAAGTCCCCTTTTCTTTTTTTGAAACGCTATATTCCCAATATGGGGAGATATCTGTATCTTGTGTTTTTTTGCAGGGGCTTACGCCGCCCCTGCACCCGGTGCCGGGGATGCAAGGGGGCGGCGTAAGCCCCCTTGTAATAAAAAATCAGTCTATGTTTAGTACACAGCATTTCAAATTATCAGCCAATATTTTCCAATAAAGCCTGAATTTTTTAACTCCTTAATCTCCTTAAATTCTCTAAATTCCCTATCTTCCCTTAATGGGAACAGAGAATTTTAGAAAAACTAAGGGGTTCTGGGGTATAGTGAGTTGCGACAGCAACGAACGGCATACCCCT
>JAFVUZ010000213.1 GCA_017502435.1 Lentisphaeria bacterium | reverse complement strand
ATCGAACCTGTCGGACATCAGAAAATTGCCAACGTTGCAGCAAAAGGCAAATCTCATTACCGCATTGTTTTTGATGCGGACAAGGACAGAGTTGAATTTTTCAAAGATGACATGAATGATCCCTCTGCCATTGTCGGCAATATCTCTGTTTTCGGACATGATTTTTACCGCGGCGGCAAAATCCGTATCGGCAGCATGGGTTACTCATCCAAAGGGAGACCCTTTTCTTATCGCGTGATGAATCTCAAACTGACAGAACTGAAAGATGATGAAAATTCAGTTGCCAAACGGCAGGGCGTACTGATTTTTCAGGGAATGACATTTGACGAACTCCAAATTTTTGAGGCACTCACTACCAACGGGTTCAAAAAAGAGGACTGCTCTCGTTATACCATGGAGTCCACAAGTCACTCAATGATCATTTTCAACCGTCTTTTGTACAACAAAATGCCGGGAGAAAAGCGGCTCAAAAATGCGGAATTGATCGTTCTTGCCGATGCTCCGGCTGGCCCGAACGGAATTATTCCGGATTTTATTTTAAAAGATATGGTTGATTTTGTCAAAAACGGCGGCAGACTGGTCGTTTTCGGCGGATTTTTTACTCTTGAAAAAGGCGAATACCAGCGTACTCCACTTGCTGAAATTCTGCCCGTCGAACTTGGTTTCCCCTATACGACCGGCAAATTTGCCAAATCAACAGCAATCAAAAGCCTGACAAAAGAATATGACTGGATAAATTCTGCTGTACCTTTCGATGTCCGTTATTTTCATGACTTGAAACTCAAGAAAAATGCAGTTGTCAAACTTGCAGCCGACAGCAAACCGATGCTGGTAGAATGGCAGTTCGGCAAAGGCAGTGTCGCCGTTTTCCTCGGCAAAAAAGCAGGTTACGGCAAACTTTTCACTGATAATCCGCAATGGTTTAAACTTGCAGCTCAAATTTGCAAAGGAAAATAAAATGTCTGATAAAAATGAACTCTATTTCGGTGCCGCTTACTGCCCCTATGCCAAAAGCGGCGATATTCCGTCAGAATACTTTGAACGTGATATTATCACCATGAAAAAACTTGGAATGAATATCATCCGCCCGTTTGTAGCATGGGACAGAATCGAACGTGAAGAAGGCGTTTACGACTTCAGCAAACTCGATTTGCTTTTTGATCTTGCCGCAAAGCACGATATGAAAATTCTGCTCAATCTCGGCGGAACTCTGACATCATGGGCTGCAATGTATCCACCGCGTTACATCGTACGCAAGCAGGGCGTTCAGGAGTTGAAACTTGCTCCGTATGACCCGCCGCAATTCGGGCCGGTCCGCAAATTGTGTATGGATGACCCGTATTTCGTTGAACGTGCCAAAATCTTTCTTGACCTTTGTGCAGAACGTTACTGCAATCATCCGGCACTTGCGGCATGGAGTTTATGGAATGAACCTTTTTATCACGGTGACGGATGTTTCTGTCCGCTGACAATGGCAAAATTCCGTGATTTCCTGCGTGAAAAATATCACAATGACATCAATAAACTCAATGAAAAATGGGGAACTGAATTTCCGGTAGATTATTTGAGTTTCGATGAAGCAGAACCGGGTGTTTATGTTTCATTTTCCGGCGGCGGCTACGGTCCGTGCATCGATTATTTGAAATTCAACCGCTCCCGTGTCGCCGGATGGCTGCAAGTCGTCCGGGATGCTATTGAACGGCATAATCCCCGCAATCTCAAAATCGGTGTCAACGTAGTTGTTACTGCCGCTTACAATACTGCCAAACAGCACCATTATCCCAGTATGATGGACCAGAATTCTTTCGCTGATATTCCGGGTTTTTCAGCCTATACATTTTTTGCCCAGATGGAGGAAGCCCCCTATCTTACTGCTGCTGCCAACTCTCTCTGCCGTTCAGGCGGCAAAGATCCGGCAAATGGCTTCTGGGCAGTTGAGGGCGAAGCAGGGCAGATTTCTTATCTTCCCGACCGTCATGACCGTGCGGAACGCGGCTGGCGAATCGCCGCCAACTGGCAGCTTGCCGCCAACGGAGCCCGTATGCTCATGTTCTGGAAATTCGGCGGCAGACATACTGATACTCAAACTGATCAGTTCAATCTGGCAGGTTTTGACGGCAGTGTAACTGAACGTGCAGTTGAACTTTCAAAATCCGGCAAAGCATTTATGAATATGCGTGAAGTTCTGAGCAACGCCAACGTCCATGCCGAAGCGGCAATTTTGTTTGCTCCTGATACTGAACTTGCCCGTATCTGCGATCAAACTTATGCTGATTATATCAATGCCTGTCACGGAGCATTCCGCATTCTCAATGAACTTCATATTGAATGTGACTTTGTTGATGAACGTATGTTCCGCTTGAAAAAAGACCGTTACAAAGTCCTTATCGCTCCGGAAACGATTTTTATCAATGAAAAATTCGCTAATGAGATAAAAGAGTTTGTTGCAGACGGAGGTACTTTGATAACTGATTACCGTTTTGCCCAGAAACGTGAAGATTCAATGCAGTTCCAAACCATTCCCGGATATGGATTGCAGGATGCTTTCGGATATTATGTCAATGACTTTACCTATGCAGAAAGCGACGAAGTTTTTGCTATTGACGGATTTAAAGCAATTCCGTTAAAAGACATTTTCCATGCCCATTTGAATCTGAAAGGTGCAGAATCTCTTGCTGAATATTCCTGCACCGGCACAGCTCTTGCCAAAAACAGTTTCGGCAAAGGAAAAATCTATACATGGGGCTTCCCTGTTTTCCAGATTTTCCGCAAAGCCAAAACTACCGGAGATTTGGAAGCTGTCCGCAATATTTTCCGCAAAGCCTGTGCCGAAGCAGATGTCGTTTCCGATCTTGCAGTCACCGGAGATGAAAACTTCCAGCTGCAGACCGGTGTGCTTTGTCAGAATGATGACAGAAACGGCAGCAAAGTCTGTTTCCTGATCAATTTCTCCGACAAAGAACTCAAATGTACAGTCAAACTGCCGTCATTTGCGTCATGCAGAGAAATTTTGAACAATGAAACAATTACGGAAAATGAACTTGATCTTGAGTTCGCTCCGTATGAAACAAAAGTTTTTGAATGTAATATATAAATAAAATGGCTGTGTACTAAACGCAGACTGATTTTTTATTACAAGGGGGCTTACGCCGCCCCCTTGTATCCCCGGCGCCGGGTACGACCCGGTGCGATATTACGCTGGTGCGTGAATGTCGGCGGCTGTGTGGTGTTTAGCTATTT
>JAFVUZ010000212.1 GCA_017502435.1 Lentisphaeria bacterium | reverse complement strand
CGTTTCAGATAAAAATTTTATAAAAAATTTGCTTTTTCAGTTTTTAATGATACATTAGAAATGAGATTTGAGGTAATAAATGAACAGTAAAATTTCCATACGTTTTTTTAATGACCGTGAGGTTCGGGCTGTTTGGGATGAGGAAAATTCCAAATGGTTTTTTTCTGTCATTGATATTGTATCTGTATTGAATGAACAGGATGATTACGAAAAAAATCGTAATTATTGGAAATATCTCAAACTTAAACTGAAACGCTGTGTACTAAACGCAGACTGATTTTTTATTACAAGGGGGCTTTACGCCGCCCCGGCGTTCCACCCGCCTCTCTTTTACGCTGACGCGTTCCTCCGCCTGCCTTGTCACGGCGTAGCACAGCGAAGACGGAACCCCGGCGCCGGGTACGACCCGGTGCGATATTACGCTGGTGCGTGAATGTCGGCGGCTGAGTGGTGTTTAGCTATTTTTTCGGCGGAATGTTCGATTGCTCCTCCCCTATATAAAAGCGGGTGGAACGCTGGGGAATGAGCAATCAAATCTTCCTCCGGACTTTGCCACATTAGAGGAGAGCAAACTCTCTTTTTATATGCTGTCACATTGGCATACCCCATTGTAAAAATATACAACGATCTTTTGCTGAGGCGATAGCAAAAAAAAGCCGGCTGAATGCAGGGACAAAAGTCCCATACATTCGCCAGCCATTCGTTCCAAAATGATATCTGCTGTTATCTGTTTTTTTGAGAAAGTTCTTTCGGAAGATCTTTCAAATTAAACCATTGTTCATAAAGAACTACATCATTGCGGACTTTCCGTTCAGTGATTGCTTTCAAACGGAATGTACGGATGAATTTCGCTTTGATCGGTTTTTCAAAAACATCATCAGAATAAACCCATTTCAGATTATCTCTGGCTCCGACGAAAGTTTTCGGCTTGATTGTAAACCAATTTTTACCATCAAGACTGCCTGAGATACTGTATTCTCCTGTGTATGCACCGCCGAAAGTACCGTGAACTGTGGTAATGCGGTTTATTTCCCGAACCTCGTCAAATTCGATTTGGCACCAGCCTGCACCATTAGCGGGATGCCAATATGTACCAATTTTGCCGTCGTATGCCTTGGCAGGCAAATTGTTGCCGTAAAGTCTGGACGCATCTGCTTTGATTTTTTTCAGCGGAGCAAAAGATTTTATAACGCTGATATAACCTTTTTTAAGTGAAATAAGAGTGGTTTTATCTGCATTGATAACATTTATCATATCATTGACGATGTCATCATAAGATTCAGTGAATTTGCCGATTTTCTGAACGTTGCTGAAATTGCGAATAACCTGATATTGAGCATGAAGCATTGCTTTTTTGAGACGACTGTGCAGAACAGGATCTTTTTCTTCAGCGATTGCTTTTTTGAAAAGGTCATAACCTTTGGCTGTGATTTCCGCAGATTCAAAATCGGCTTTGCCGATAACTCCGCCGGAAGTATAATTTACAAAACCCTGTTTGCGGTTGATATCGCGGAGAAGTTTATAGTATTCAGCAACATATTTACCGCTTTTTTTGCCGTAATAACTTTCGCAGAAAATATTTTCAAGTTCTTCGCCGTTGCCGCATTCAACAGGATTCCACATGATACGCGGCAAAAGCCATGCTTTGAAAGGCATCCCGTAAGCAAGGTCGGAAGGAACTCCGTTTTCGGGGAAAAGTCCGTCAACGCCAATTTCGTGAAATGCTTTGAAGTTATCAATATTGATCAGCAAATCCGGAGCCGGCAACAGACGATCACCGAAAGTATAAGTGTAATCCCAAATCAAGATATTAGGGCAGACTTTTTTCCATTTTTTTATTTGATTGAGAAAAGCATTGCCGAGTTGATGCTTCGGATGATTATATGCCTGACCGCGACGGTTATTCCATGCACACAGCTGAACGCAAACGTTATCTTCTGCTTTAATATTTTCGGGCGGCTGACGGCTGGCGGCATAGGCAAAAATAAGGAATTTAGTCTGCGGAAATTCATCTTTTAGAATTTTTGCCACACGGTTGGCAAAAAATACCCAGCGTGCAGATTCTCTGTTTCCACATTCTTTTACCAGCTTTTTACAAGGTTCGCAATCGCAAAATCCTCTGGTATGGTCGCCTTCCTGAATTGATATATAGTGTGCAGTCGGATTTTTTTTAAGAAGTTTGCGGCATTCTTCGGCTGTAACTTCGGCAAGTTTTTCATTAGTCAAACAGTAATCAGCGGTTAACCCTCTTTTATCGCGGTGAGTACGTTTGCCGTACTGCAAAGCCCAAAATTCGGGATTGCTTTTGAAATATTTTGCAGGAGTAATAATATGAAAAAGAGCGTGACACTGGGCAGGGGGAGAAAAAATCAATTCTTCTCCGAAATTTTTGTCAGTTGTAAAAATATTGCCGAATCCGCTGTTGAAAAGATTTCTTGCACGCCATCTGCGGACTTTTTCAGTATTTTGGCCATGTTTTTCACTCTGCATGATACGTGCTTTAAAAGCAGGTTTTCCGTGATAGTCAAGTTTTTCGATTTTAATATTTTTTGCTTCAGGAACGTATTCTTCATCGGGAGTAATCCATTTAATTCCGAGTTTGCGGTCGAGGAAATAATATGCTCCGTACATTACACCGCGTGGGCGTCCGCCGGAAATAATGACATTGCCTTTGTCATCACTTGAAATTTTAAACTCTTCTTTACTTAATTTTTCATCATACTTGAGAATAATGAATTTATTGTCTTTTTCTGCGGGTTTGCCGAAAATTTTATTCAAATAAGTATTGAGTTCTGCAACAGCAGTCTGTTCTGCAGGAATAATATCTTTTATATCTGCTTTGACTTTGTATGAATTATCAATTGTCAATGCAGAACAGATATTCCATAACATTAAAGCAATTAATGTTGTTGTAATTTTTCTTTTCATTCTGTTTCCTTTTAATTAGAGGGTTTTACGGTTATAGTTTTTCCGTCAATATTTACAATAGTTATATTTGAACTTTTTTTCACTCCGTCATTCATTGTATCATAAAATTCACGCATATTACGGTCGGCACCGGTTGCGGCAACTCTGCCGTCAACAGCCAAAATATTACAAATAGAACCATGACGGAAAGCAGCTTTGCCCCATGTCGGGTCTGTTATAAGAAATGACGCCGTACTCCATTGTTCCAGAACAGAATTATTATTACCTAATTTATATGAATCAAGCAAATTGGGAAAACTTGAAGGTTTAATAATTTTTCTTGTATTCAAAATATTCATATTTTTAGTTGCACTGCCGGTGTAATACTTTGTTGTTGTATAAAATTTTGATGCAAGTTCGTTAGTACCACTAACTGCAATCATACCATAAACACGATAACCGCCCTTTTCATTTCTTTTTCTATCTTTTGCCGGACAGCTGACATGTTTAACCAAATGGTCAGCAATATAGCCATGCCACATCAAAATTGCCGGCCATGTACTGTTAGTTGAATCCCAATCAGTTACTGATATAGGACGAAACCCGTTATAATCCATGTCATAATTTGCCAGGAATAATCCGTTCTGTTTAAGATTGGAAGCACATTGAGCCTGAATGGCACGTTCACGGGCTTTCCCGAGTGCAGGCAGCAACATACCGGCGAGAATTGCAATGATTGCAATTACAACAAGAAGTTCGATTAAGGTGAATGATTTTTTCATTTTTTCTCCTTTTGGTAAATGGAAAACTTAATTTTTCTGATAACAATGCCCTTTAACAAATTCAAGCTGCATTTCCGGAAATAAACTTATTTTTTTGCCGTGACGGATAATTTTTTCCGCATTTTCCATGAGTGAAATCCCCATTTCATAACGAGGAATACGGAAATAAGACAGTCGCGGGAACAGTCCTGTAAAGGTCATGCCGCTGGCAACTGCCGTAAGTATGAAATCTTTGCCGACTGTCAAGCCTGCCTGATATGCCGCTTCATAAACCAACGGCATTATTTCAGTATAGTCAACAAATATAAATTCATGTTTACGGCTCAAAAGATACTCTTTTATTTTCTCAATTACATCCGGGGCATCTTTGTTGATTTGCAGCCATGCCGAGCGTGAAACCCTTATTCCGTGACTGCGGGCACCTGCCAGAAACAATTCAGCACGTTTAAGTTCAGAATCAATGGGGCTTATTGCACCTGCACTTTTGCACAAACTTTTAAGCAGATAATCCAGCAGATATTTGCTTTCGTTTGTTCTGTCATAATCAATTTTTATTACTTGAGAGACAGGATCTTTTTCCGATTCATGAGAACTTAAACAATATGTTGGACGTATTGCTGCAGAGGCTTCACGCAAATCAATCAGCTGAGATTGACCGGGAAAAATTACAAAATCATATTTATTCAATGCTGCAAGCTGTTTGTTTAACACTTCTTCTGACGGTTTGTCCTCAAAATAAATGAACTGCATATTAATTTTTGAGCGTTGAGCTCCTTCAAACAAACCGCGGTACAACTCATAGTTCAACCCCCAGTTTTCATTTGCATTTGCAGAAGGAAACATACTTCTTTCAGGGAAGGCAAAACAGGCATTGAGCCGCTTTTTATGCGGTTTGAGTTTTTCAGAAATAAACACGCCCTTGGCGGGAACACGTTCAATAAGTTCCTCGTTTTCAAGAATATCCAATGCTTTGATAATTGTTACCGGACTGACATCAAAATATCTGGCGAATTCCCGTATTGACCCAAGTTTTTTTCCGGGCTTATACTCCCCGATTTCAATTTTTTCCCGCAAATTACTGCAAATCTGTTCAGGTAATGAAACCGCCTCATCTTTTTTCAAAACTCCGCTCATATTACTTCTCCATATAAATAAATGTGTTTGCTTTCATTTCAAAAACGACTGCACCATTTACCAGCTGATAACCAACACTTTCAAAATTGTGTTTATCATCGACCAGATAAAGTTTGGCACCCTGCAAATTAACACCGTCAATTTTAATTGTTACCGGGACCGGTGCAGGCAAGTCATCCTGTTCAAAAAATCTGCTGACAAGAATTCTTGCCTGTCCTTTGCCGTCAGTAGCTCCGACGGCATAAACTCCGGGGGCTGTTGCGGTATCAAGTTTAAACTGTTTGCCGAGTTCCGCAAGTTTTGACCATGCCAAAAAACTGTAATACCCTTTCAGTGGTCTGAGAGTATAATAATCAAAAATACCATTAAATGCACACGGTCTTGCGTCATAATACATCATCATATCCAATTTTGCATTTTGCCCTTCACACATCATTGCGGCATTGAACACTGCTCCTTTTAATCCTATCATACTTTCAATGCTGTAAACAAAGCTATCTGTCCAATCCCGGATATAATTCCATTCATCAAGAATGCTTTCTGTATTTTTATAGCCGTAACGATTCAAAATTGAACGCACCATAATTGCCCGTTCAGATACAAGTATGGGATTGTTTGTGTACAGGTGCCATGAAAAAAAGTCCAGCGGCACACGTTCCCCTTCGGAGATAGATTTTAAAAATCTTTTAGTAAAACCAAGATCGCCGGCGGATGCCGGACCGCCGATTTTCAAATGCGGAAATTTGTTTTTGAGATAAGTTGCAGCAGTACGGTAAAAATTAAAAAATTCCTCATCCGTTCCGCCCCATGTCTTTTTGTTTCCGTTTTCATGAGACAAATCAGGTTCGTTCCAAATTTCCCAATATTTAATATTGTACTTGAATCCGTTTGCCCAGCCTTCATTGTAGTGGCGGATTATATGTTCGCAAATGACTGCCCATTTATGAAAATCCGGCGGCGGTAAAGTGCCGTATTTTTTGGGATGATGTTCAATTTTACTGCCGAGACGATAAAAAATATCAGTTCCGCCTTCAAGTATATTTTTGATAAAAAGATCGGTATGAGTAAAATCATAAGCTGACGGATCTTCCGGATCACGGCTGAAATCCGGAAAAATCAAATGCACGTCAACAATATTGGGATAATAAGCAAATGAAGCATCATGATTACGGGAATACGGAATTTTTGCCTCCTGCCATGCTTTCATATTTGAACGGGTTTGAGTTTTTCCACCCTTTATCGGAGAATTATTGACTGCATTCATCGGTTTTATTTCTCCGGTAATTTCATTCAATGCACCGGGAATCATGATCGGAACATCAGTTTTTTGAACTTTTTTAACGCCTTCTTTCAAAAGGAAAAATGAACTTGCTTTACCTTTGATAACTTCAACGGCAATCAGATTTTTTCCTTTTCTGCCGATTATATCGCACTGGAGATAATTAAGGATAGAAATATTATTGTCATCACGAGTGGTGAAAACCTTTTCGCCGTTCAAATAAACATTTGCATACCAGTCAGCACCGACAAGCAATGAAATTTTCTGTTCTTTTTCAAGTTCAAATTCACCGTAAACCATAACCTTGCTTTGAGGTTTGATTTCCTGACCGCAAATATTTTCAAGTTCAATAAAATCGTCAGGTGCGGTAAATTCGGTTGCATTTTGCGGAATTTCAGTATAACTTTTATCTGTTACATTCAAGCTCAGATAAAGTTCTTTGAACAGTTTGTTATTGCCCATATTTTTCTCCTTACTGTACTTTTCCGAACATAAATTATTCTGTTTCAAGTCTGGTGAACATTTTGTTTTCTGCAATAGTTGTAAACAACATTACACCTGTAATTGCAATCATCGCAATTACTGCTGCTGATTTGATGATGTTGAATGTTTTTTTCATTTTTTATCCTTTTGTTTAATAATAAATAGTTTATTTCCGTAATTCAGCTGATTTTTTTACGCCTTTAAACTCAATCAGAAAACTCTGATGCGGTAGCAGTCTTTTTCCGATTATGCCGTTGTTTAAAGATATTTTTTCATCTGTCCAAAAATCTGTTGCTTCTTCAAATTCAAATCCTGCGGCATGAAAATCAAAAGCCATATTCTTTGTTTCATCATCAAAATTTATCAGCAGCAATCTGTGCTTGCCCCCGCCAACTTCCTGATACCAAACTGACGGATATTCAGATTCAAATAAATTCAGCGGAATACCGCTCCTTCCATGTTCAGCACTGACCGTTCTACGCACCAAATCCAAACCTTTTGCATTGAGTTTCAGCAAATTATCTGAAAGATTGATAATGCCGCCGGAAGCGATTATTATGCTCAACAACGTTCTGATTTCTTCATAATTTGCTGACGCAAGTTCATAATTTCCAAGCAATTCGTCAAACTGCATTTCAGGAGTAATGTAACCGAGACAACATTGCAAACGGTTTAAATCAGGGTCATCTGAAGTTTCAATGCCTCTTGCTAAAGCAAAGTCGGGATCATTTATGCCGAAAGTACCGTTATAAAAGAAATGTGCCCCGACTGATACCGCATTGAGTTTGATATATTTCCATACTGCATGAATATCCGCCGCAACCCGTATAAAATCAATAAATTCATTTCCGCTTGCATAAGTGTAGTTGCAGCCGAGAATTTTTGCCCTGTTATTGATACCTTCGCTTGCGGCTTTAACAACAAGACGGATTATTTCATTGGGAGCAACTGACGGATTATGAAAACGGCGGGCTTGCAGAGTCGCTTGCAAAAAGTCAAGTTTAAAATATTTGAAACCGTAATCTGCCAGGCGTTCAAAAGTCTTTCTGATAAAATCATACGCTTCAGGAACAGTAGGATCAAGTACAAAACCAACCCTTTTCATGCAATCATACGCTAAACACGGCTGACCGCCTTCGCTCATCCCGAGATAGTTGTAGTTCATTTGAGCAATTCTGCAATGCGGTTCTATAATCGTCGGTGCAATCCATAATCCCGGTTCAAATCCAAGTTCCGTCAATTTCTCCGCCAGATATTTCAATCCATGCGGAAAAAGCGGATTTGCCTCCCATTCCCCGTAACAATATTCCCAACCGTCATCAATAATTATTCTTTTAATATATTTTGATAAAACCGGATCGGCTGAAATAAATTCAGCATTTTTCAAAATATCATCTTCTGTAACTGTCCAGCGATAATAATCCCAGCTGTTCCATCCCGACTGCCAATCAGTATTTTCAATTTGACGATTGGAATTTTCTTTTGCCCAGTTTTGCATGCGTTCAAAAATATCACCGTCAAAACTGAAAGTCAGTGCTCCGCTTGTAAATGCTTCACATTCAGATTGTTTTGAATCAAATTCAATACGAAAATCCGCCAGATACGGCCCATCTGCCGTACCGGCAAAAATCGGAGTTATTCTATTTTTTAAATCACCTCCGATGAATAAATGCTCATTTTGAAAAGTCAGAACTGTTACATTGGCACTTAAAAAATTATATTTTTCCTTTTTCGGCAGCAAAATTGATCTGCCGCCCCCCATTGAAGTTCCGCAGGCAAGAATATGATTTAATTGTATTTTATCAGTGCAAGCAAGACCGAATACCATCTTGTGCGGTTCACTGAACTTTTCGCTATTAAAACTAATTTCTACGGAATTTCTGTTGAAAATATTTATATCACATTGATTTTCAGGAGTTTGCCATTTATTATCAGCAATATATTTCCAAAAAACCTTCTCTCCTGATATAATCGAATACGGTTTAAAATTCAAAAATATATTTTCTGAATTAAGAGTTATACTGTTATTTGATTTATTTATACGAACGTTCAACATTTCAATCTCTTTTTCAACTGTTATCATCCGTAACATACTGTTACACACTGTTATATTATACATTCAGAAATAGTTTTGTCAAGCCGAAAAAGAAAAAAATAGATATTTTTTTAAATTGTATACTGAATAAATACTGATTTATGACAGGGAGGAGGCGTTCCACCCGCCTTTTGTTTACACGGCACAGCCGCAGGCGAAACAGCTGAAAGATTCATAAAACTGCACTGATTCCTTTGAGAATGGATTTTTAATAATAAATAAAAACAAATCAGCCTAATTTATGTTTCTTTTTTCTCCATGATATAAGTCTGACAGAGGTTTTTAAGCTCAAAATTTGATACAGATGACGCTTTAAAATAAACGATTCCGCAAAACTATCATCAACGCACTTTCGGATATTCACGTTTCAGATAAAAATCTTATAAAAAATTTGCTTTTTCAGTTTTTAATGATACATTAGAAATGAGATTTGAGGTAATACATGAACAATAAAATTT
>JAFVUZ010000018.1 GCA_017502435.1 Lentisphaeria bacterium | reverse complement strand
GGATGCGTGGGATGCGTGGATGCGTGGGTGCGGGAGTTGCGGGAGTTGCGGGAGTTGCGGGAGTTGCGGGAGTTGCGGGAGGTGTGGGATGTGTGGGATGTGTGGGAGGTGTGGGAGGTGCAGCTGTCGTTTGAATATGTACAGTTTATGCTTCTATCCGGGAAAAATAAAATATCAATCCTCGATGATTACGCCGCCGATATCCGGAGTGTCAGTCAGCAGCATTATCAAACGGTCAACTCCGAGTGCAGAACCGGAAGACTCCGGCATCCCATGCTGCAATGCTTTGAAAAATTCCGTAGTTGGAGGATATTTTTTCATATTGTTTTCTGCACGGAACTTCATTGCTGATTCAAAACGTTCCTGCTGGATTGCCGCGTCCGTAAGTTCTCCGAATGCGTTGGCAAGTTCTATGCCTTCAATATAAAGTTCAAATCTTTCTGCAACACTTGGATCTGACTTTTTCAGGCGTGACAGAGATGCACGGTTGGCTGGATAATCCGTCAGAAATGTCATTCTGCTTTTGCCGAGATTCGGTTCAATACTGCATACCATGAGTTCATCAAAATCGCCATCAATGTCAGCTTGTTCTGCTGTTTTTTGAGTATATTTCAAAAATGCTTCTTTGACTGTAATTATTTCAGGTTCGACTGCAAGTGAAAACTTATTGCCTTTGAACTCAAAATTTAAATCTTTACGGATGATTTTGCCGGCACTTTGAACCATTTCTGCAGTAAGGCGGAGCATCTGCATATAGTCAATGCCGCTTTGATAATATTCCAGCATTGTAAATTCTTCACGGTGGCGGCTGCCGTGTTCATCAGCACGGAAGCAGGGGCCTATCTGATAAATTTTGTCCATCCCGCTGCAGAGAAGTCGTTTCATTGCAAGTTCAGGACTGCATCTCAAAAGTTTATTGTTGTCACAGAAGATTGATTCAATAAATTCTTCCGGTGCAGCTTCTTTCAAGGCAGTAGGAGTTGTAACTTCAATAAAATCTCTCTCATCAAAAAAATGCCGTATTGCACGGTAGATAAGGGCACGTTTTTTTAAAATATCATTCTTTTTATTCATTTTTTCTGCGGAATATTTTTGATTTGAATTTTTCGACCATTTGTGTAAAACCGATATTATAATTTTCATTGACAGCACTCGCTCCAATGGAAATAAGTACGCCGACGGAGGTCATGCAGACCAGCATATTGCTGCCGCCGTAACTGATGAACGGGGCGGGCATTCCTTTGGTCGGAACGAGCCCTGCAATAACTGATATGTTTATCAGTGCCTGCAATGCAATGAATGAAGTTATCCCGAAACCGAGCAGCATTCCGGTTTTGTTTTTTGAGTTCAAACTTATCTTTAATGCCGAAAAGACAAAAACAACATAAGCTCCTATGACCATAAAAAGCAATGCCAGAAAACCGAGTTCTTCACCTACAACGGACAGAATGAAGTCAGTATGCTGTTCCGGCAGATATTTGGCTTTGAACCTGCTGCCGAGGAATCCCATTCCTGTCCAGCCGCCGGAGCCGAGAGCCATCAGCGATGTCCATAACTGGTAACCTCCGCTTTTCTGGTACTTTTGCGGGTCGAGAAATGTTAATACCCTTGACAGACGCATGGAGTCAAAAAAGTAGATATACAAAGCAAGCAAAACAGCGAATATTATTGGTATGGCAATATACCTGAACGGCATCCCACCCGCAAAAAGTATCAAGCCTATCATCGCTGCCACCAGTAGAGTTGTGCCGAGGTCTCTGCCGGCAACAATGGCACCGAGGACAATTCCTGAAATCAGAAATATTTTCCATAATCCGTTACGGTTGAGAAAAAGCGGCAGAGTTCTGAAATTCTGCGAACAGTATCCGGCAACAAAAAGTGCCATTACAAGTTTTGCAAATTCTGACGGCTGGATACTCATGCTGAAGCCCGGTAATTTTATGAAAATCCAGCGGTTTGCACCGTTTACCGACCTTGAACAAAAGGCAATCCCAAGCAGTATCAGGACTCCGATTACCATTAACGGACTCCATTGTATCAGCTTTTTGTAGCCGGCAAAATATGCCAGCACAGCACCTCCGATACCCATGCATATCCACAGAATCTGACTTTTGAAATATTTCATGGCTTCACTTCCGTAAGAAGCTGAATAAATCATTGTCAAGCCGAAAAAAGTCAGAAATGCAGTTGCAAAAATAAGTATCCAGATATAACGTATAATTATGGCAGAATTTTCCTCTTCTGAGACAAAACGGCCGGCTCCGAAATTCCATGCCATCGGCGGTGAATTTTCCGTAGCTTCCTGAATATTGTTGTTTTTACCGTTCTGAAAAAGCATTTAAGCAAGGACTCTTTCTGTTCCGGAAAGGATTTCTGTAATGTTGTTATTTTTGACATAAATTGCGACATCTTCATCATCGACAGCGGCAAGCGGCGAGATTTCCACTTTGACTGCAGGAGTTCCGTCTGTATTGCGGGGGATTTTTACTCCTGCGGCTTCCAGACGGCGGCAATCGCGTGCAATAAGCATTTCGCGGCAGCTTTCGGCAGAGTCAACACCGGTTGCGTTTTTGGTGGGACCGAAGACTTCTTTGCGGTCGCTTTCGAGCACCATAGTTTTGTCTGCGAGCTGCAGTGCGTCAAAAATGAAAGTTTCAAGTTTGACGGCATTGGGGGATTCCGGTTTGACGGGCTCGCCGTTTTCGTCGATATAGGGAACTTTTTTGTCCGCCCGGTGAGCGGGGAGAGAGAGAGTTCCGTCGGCGGTGAGTTTTTCTATAAATTCGCGTGAAATAACGTGGATTGCCGGACTGCCGGAGATAAAGCGGAGTTTGCCGTTTTCGTCCAGACTTTGAGCAAGGTCGTCGGGCAGATCGCTGTATTCGATGATTTGGAGTTTGCCGTTGGCAAGGCAGAAATTGCCGAGTTTTTCAAATGCGTTGGTTTTGGCAAGCATGATTGCACTCATCTCGGATTTTTCCATGGCGTGCAGACCGATAAACAGCGGAGAAAGTACCGGTACAAGCGGATTATCGACCTGAAAATAAGAGATATGCTCAATTCCTTTGGCTTTCATATCCTCCAGTGCACCGGATTTTTTGAGTGCGAGCAGAGTACCGCCGTGACCGTCGGGAGAGAGGCTCAGGGAGGATTTGGAACTCATCAGCAGTTTGCCCTGATAATCGATGGCGGGCATTGTTCCCTGAACGAAAAAGAAGACCTGTTTTTTGTCCAATCCGAAGTAGTTGTTGGCCTCAAAAAAGTCAACGGTCTGCTGATTGTTGAGCAGACTGGTCATTACATACCATGAAATTTTGGTGTTGTATTTGATTTCATTGCGGCGGATGGAGAGAGCGAAATATTCAAAAAGTGAACGTCCTGAAACCGGACCGATGGGATATGTTCCTTTGGGCCCGTCATAACCGAGACGTGTTCCCTGACCTCCGGCGACGATAAGACAGGCAACTTTGCCGTCAGATATAAGTTTGCGTCCGGCATTTTCTGCATCGGCATAAAGTTTTTTTTGCTCATCATTTTGCGGAACGAGCGGAAAATAGGGGGCGGGCTGAAGGTCGGCAGGAATGGAAATTTCCGGTTTTTTGAGGACATAATCTTTGATAAGTTTATCAAGATGGGCAAAGTTTATTTTCTCAAGTTCAGCTTCAAGGGCGGCATTTTCCTCAGGAGTTGCGGAGTTTTCAAAACGCAGCAGCTGTGTCTGATTGTATTGCTGCAAAGTATTTTTGAGAGATTCTTTCATGATTATCTCCTTTTTTGTACTTAACGCAAACCGACGGCGGTACGGACTTTTTCCATTGTTTTATCCGCCTCAATGGAAGCTTTTTTGGCACCGTCGCGGAGAATATCCCATACCGTATCGAGATCTTTTGCGAGTTCATTGCGGCGTTCCTGCATGGGGGCGAAATGCTCCTGCATTTTCTCAAAAAGAGCCTGTTTTGCGTGACCGTAGCCGTAATTTCCGGCACGGTAGCGGGCTGCCATTTCTTCGACTTCCTCAGGAGTTGCAAAAAGTTTGTAGAGAGCAAAAATGTTGCATTTATCCGGATCTTTGGGATCTTCCATCGGGGTACTGTCGGAGACGATGCTCATGACGGCTTTGCGTTGAGCTTTGGGAGTACCGAAAATCGGAATGGTATTGTTGTATGATTTTGACATTTTCTGTCCGTCGGTACCGGGAACTACGGCTGAAGTTTCGGGAATGAAGCCTTCGGGAATGGTGAAAATATCGCCGTAGGTATTGTTGAAGCGGATGGCAAGGTCACGGGTGATTTCAAGATGCTGTTTCTGGTCCTTGCCTACCGGAACGAGTTCAGATTGATAGAGCAGAATGTCTGCCGCCATCAGCACGGGATAGGAGAAAAGTCCGTTGTTGGGAACGAAACCTTTGGCGGTTTTGTCTTTGTAACTGTGGGCACGTTCCAGAAAACCGACGGTGATATTGTTGTTGAGAATCCACATGAGTTCAGTGACCTGCGGAACGTCTGACTGACGGAAAAAGACAGTCTTTGAAACGTCAAGACCGCAGCTGAGAAAATCCAGAGCCAGATTTATGACATTGTTCCGCAATGTTTCGGCATCGGGATTGGTGGTCAATGAGTGATAGTCTGCGATAAAGAGAAATGCTTCGCCTTTTTCCTGCAGAGCGACTGCATTTTTCATCATGCCGAAATAATTACCGATATGAGGCACGCCGGACGGCTGGATACCGCTTAAAATACGCATAAAAAATTCTCCGTTTTGGAAAGTTGTTGTTTGTAAAAAATATTCTTACAGAATATATCATTTTTATACGATATTTCAAGCAATAAGTCAAAACTTTGACAAAAAAACATTGCTGTCCGGCGGCAGTTGAAATCAGTTGATTATTTTTTTACTGAAAATCCGAAACTTCCAAGTTTTTCTCCCAGATTGTAATAGCCGCCGTGACAATATGCCAGCAAGCCTTCTCTGGCGAGATCAAAGTGACCTTTTTCGTCAATAAATTCAGGTGAGACACGGACGTTTACTATCTCTGCAAGAAAGAGGTCGTGAGAACCGAGTTCTTTGACTTCAACGACTTTGCATTCCAAAGTCAACGGACATTCAGCCACAGTAGGCGCTGAAATTTTTTCGCCGTCGAGAGCGGTCAGATCGCAGGCTTTGAACTTATCGACTTTTCTGCCCGACACAACGCCGCAATAATCGACTGCATGGGCGAGTGACGGAATTGGAATATTGCAGCTGAATTCTCCGGTTTCACTGATTATTGCATGGGAGTAACGTTCTTTGCGGATCGATACTGAAAGCATTGCCGGATCGCTGTTGATTATACCGCACCATGCGACAGTGATCAGATTTGCAGAATAACCTTTTGCATTGCCGCATCCGAGCAGTACTGCGGGAACAGGGGCAAGCTGAGTACTCGGCGGCCATGAAATTTTGTTGTTTGCCATAAAAAACTCCTTGTTTTTACAGAGAAAAACTCCGCAATCGATCAGGAAAAACTCTGATCAACTCCGGAGTGAATAATTTTTGTATCAAGTTCTGACTGAAATGTGCTTCCTCAATCTTTGAAGTCGTCATCAAAATCTTCGTCAAAATCCATATCGTCATCGAATCCGAGGGCATCATCATCAAAAATGTCGCTCAGAACATCGTCGTCGATATAAGCATCGTCTCTGTCCATGTCGTCATCTTCGTCGTCGAGATAATCGGGATCTTCATATGGATCATAATCATCCATATCGCCGTCAAGATACATTGAACCGGCACTGAGCATTGCACCGCATTCGGGACAGCAGCCGTCTTCGGCTTCGATTTCTTTTTCACTTACTTCGATATTGCAATAAGGACAAATTGTAGTTGCCATAAGTTCACCTTTCGTTAAAAATTAACAATTGCGGGAAAAAACACATATTTTCGGAGGCTACTATAACCATATTTCAAATAATTTCAAGTGATTTTCTGTAAAAATATATAAATTTTGCTGTTTTGAACTCAAAAAAACTTAAAATTTTTTATCTTTTATGTATTTTTTACGGAGATTTTACAGTATTCAGGGGTGTTGGATTAAAAAATGCAGCTTTTTTGTATGTTTTATATTTGACAATTTTGTATTCTGATATAAATTTATGAATCATTGAGTGTTTATGTAAATGTCAAAATGAATAATTTAAAAGGAGAATTTTTATATGAAAATTTTGTATGTCGGAGACTTGCACATCGGAAATTCTAATGCTGAATTCGATAAAAAAGTAAGCGAAAAAGTTATCAAACGTGCCGAAAAAGCGGATATGGTCATCATTTGCGGCGATTTAACTGATGCCGGACGCCCCGAACAATACGCACTTTTCAATGAACTTTATGCTTCCATCAAGGACAAGTCCATTCTGGTTCGCGGCAATCATGATATGGGTGCTTACATGGAAACTATGAAATCATGGTATCCTGAAGATGTCGAACTTAATTTCCACCCCGGCGAATATCCCGTCTGGATATGGACCGCAAACTGGTTCGAAATGCTGAATGCCAACACTAAATGTTTCTCCATGCAGCAGAATCTCCCCGAACCGTACAACCGCAAGGCTCAGCCGCCGGTCATTGTTAATTATGACGGTATCGGACCTTATTTTTATTTTGAAAAATGCGGTGTCGGATTTATTGTTCTTGATGCTTGTACTCATCAGCTCGGCAAAGAACAGCATGAGTGGCTTACCAAGACTATTGAATCATCAGAACTTCCTGTAATCATTCAGCTTCATACTCACATCGTTCCCGGCGGCTGTCATGATGACGCCTGCTGTCTTTTGTGGGATTCTGAACCGCTTTTGCAGCATTTTATCCATAACGAAAAAGTTATTGCCGTCTTTGCAGCCCATCTGCATTTCAACAGTGCCTGGGATTGGAACGGCAAAAAAATCGTCCTTACCGGAGCATTGGGCGAATCACGTTTTGTTGAAGTTGAGGACGGCAAAATTACCTATATTGAACCGCTGGACAATCAACGCAGAACAAATATTCCTGAATATTACCGCGGAATGTTTGATGTAACTCCGTTGAAACTCAATTACTGGTGTGCGGACGGCGTGTTGACAAAAAATACTTTCTGGGTGCTGAAAGATAAAGGCTTCTGGGATGATGCTTTGCCGGTTCAGACGCATTGGGGCTGGCACAATCCTGAAGGTGTCGGCGGCTTGAGCTGGGCATTGCCTCCTGAATTTATTCCTGAACATGAAGTCTGGTTTTCAGTTAATTTCCGCTCCACAACTCCGTGGAAACTGCTGCTGGTCGGAGACGGTATTGAAGAGGTCGTTTGCGAAGGTGAGCCGGGCGATAATCTGATTGCCACCGGTTCTTACGGATGCGGGCCGAAGCGTGCTTTCCGCAAAGTCGTTCTGCAGCAGGAAGCTCCCGCTCTGGGGCATGCCTGCTGTTACATGGCTTTGCATGATACTCCGACTCCGGAATTTAAAACCTACAAATGGTAAAAAATGGGGCTGTTGCAAAACTGTTTTGTGGGGAAAAAACCTTTTTGAAAAAAGGTT
>JAFVUZ010000211.1 GCA_017502435.1 Lentisphaeria bacterium | reverse complement strand
GCGTTTGGCTTCTTTTTCTTCTTCACTTTTATCAATGGAGTTGCAACCGGCAAGGAACAGCAGGCACCCCATTGCGAAACAGATAATTTGTCTGCAATGTTTAATCATTTCTTGTTATCCTTTTTTTTCTTAACGGCAAAGTGATTCTTTCACTTCCCCGTGCAATTACTACTTGAGTATCCGAGATCTCCACCAGATTATATCCGTTACCAAGAGAATCTCCCAACTTATACATCCTGCGTGGCTTGGCTTTTGGGGGATCAGCGTGCAGTTGCTGAACCGCAATCAATGCTCCGCGGGTATTCTGATATTGAAATATTCCGGTTAATTCAAACTGTCCGGCTTTCTGCGGAACTGCCGATGCATTGGTTTGGGAACCCTTATCATTTGCACTGACCTTTCCCCGGCTGGGATGAAATACATTACCGGACAAAATCGCATTTGCATTTACAGCAGTTTTTACCACTGGTTTCTGGGTGGACACATCCTCCGTTGCAGAATCCGCAATAGAAGCATCTATTATCTTATCCGGGGTTTTCCGTAAAAAATAACCGGCGAAGAGCAGAAGACTTGCGACAAGCAGTGCCATCCCGATCTGAATACACAATTTATTACTCATTTTCAGCCTCCAATGCAACTATTGCAACTGTACCGCTCAAAATCAGCAATTCGTTATCTTCATGAGAAATATTCGGTCGTAAAGTCAAATTCCGCCAATAAACACGGGGAGAATTATTTTCAAATTCACTGACCAGTGTAATAAACTCTTTTAAGGTACATTCAGCTGTAAAGGTTACTTCATAGAGCATCAGCGACTCTTCTGCAATTACCCGTTTTTGAATATCGCCAACAGTTCTGATCAAAATTTGTGATTTGGCAGCCGCATTATCAAGACGCTCCCGTAAAACAATAGAGCCATCAGTCGAAAGAGAAACCGCCCCTTTACGGATTTCCGGCATCGCTCTCAGTTCTGTTGACAATTTCTGATTTTCCAGTTTGCCTTTGTCTATGGCTTCAACCAATCTGGTTAATTTGTTTTTTTGATTACGCAACTGCTTTTCAGCCCCCGGAAATTTTAAGGCAGGATCAAAGCACAATAAAGTTCCGGCAATCAACAAAACAACTCCCGGCAGGAGAAACAGCAATGATTTAAGATTGTTCATTGCGCACCTCCCTGGAGTTTGACATAAAAAATCACGGTTGAATTACCACCACGGCTTTTGCGGAGATTAACGATCTTGAAACTCTTTGCCTGAGACAGATGCCGATAGAAGTTTGGTTCATCCTGACTCGATTGGATCGTCAAATCAATGGTATTGCTGTGTTGAACATAATTGGTGATCCACATATGTTTCGGCAGCATCGTATTCAACTCGTGAAGCAGCGGCAACAGAGAATTCATTTTCAGATTTAATCCTTTGATCTGATCCAGAAGTTCTTTTTCTGTTGACAGTTTGCCAAAATCGCTTTGAATCTGTTTGAATTGCCTGTTTTTATCTGCGGTTGCGGATTTGAGAACGGTATATTCTTTCTGAAAGGTTGAATATTTACTCCAAAATATAAATCCGCATATCGTTACAGAAATGACCAGTAATAAAAAATAAAGTATCCGGGACGTTTTATTGCGTACCGGACGGTTTTCTTTGGGAATGGTCAGGGTTACTGGAACAAATTTTCGCAAATCGTCCGGTAATGTTTCCGGCAACACCGGACAAATTACATCACAGAAAAGACTGTTTTGGGAAACTATTGTCAGAATGGAATCAAACCGTTCTTTCTTTAGGACACAGACAGAAAAGTGATTTTCAGAATTCTGTTTATATCCCCAACAAACTTCATCAAGATTCAACGGCAACAGATAAGATAATTCGTTACTCAAAATAAGCTCTATATTTTTCCGCTCAACGCCCCCGGGAACTTCTATATCGTAAATCATCAGATCTGCACACTCAACAGCAAGTAAAATCATTTCCGGGAAGCAGGCATAAAACTTGGTCTGTTCAAGCTCTTTAGACAGTTTGCCATCGGCAATATAGAAAGAAAGCGTACCGCTTTCAGTAAGCATAATTGTTCCGACAGCCATATATTTATCTCTTTCTGTTGCTCACAGGGTAAAATTAAACGCCGATAATATAACTCCAATTTGCCATAAAATCAATGAAGAAATCGTAAAAAAGGATAAAGTTCTGTTGAAAAACATCCGTTTTGCGGTATATTATGAGAAGTTGTAACTGTTTATTGAAAGAGGTCTTGAATTCGATGAAACGCTTTTGCCTGATTGTAACAATCATTACGTTTATACTGCCGATTTTACTGTTTGGCAATGAAGTTGTTACAGTTGAATACTTTTTCAGCAAAGATTGCCCTGAATGTCAAAAGGTAACAAAACTGTATTTTCCTGCGTTGCAAGAAGAAAAAGGGGATAAATTCAAATTGATTATGCTTGAATTAGGCAATCCGGAAAACTTTCAAAAACTGCTGTTTTATCTGGACACTGTTGGAGATAAATCCAATGAAAAGATGTATGCTGTTGTCAAT
>JAFVUZ010000210.1 GCA_017502435.1 Lentisphaeria bacterium | reverse complement strand
GCCCGCAACGGCTAAAGGTGTCTATTTCATCAGCTGCACATTGTCTTCCACTATGAGTCCCGGTGTCCGTATTAACACCAAAGAACTTGTGAGGGTGAAATAATGAGAAGTGAAAAACTGCATTTGGTAAATTACATCGGCAGTCTTTTGAAAGACTCTGAGTACGTTTATTTCATCTCTTACAGTGGTCTTAAAGTAGCGGATATGACCGTTCTGCGTAATAAACTTGCAGAAGCAGGTGCAGGCGTTCATGTCCTTAAGAATACTTTGATTAAAAAGGCTGCTGAATTGTCTGAGATTACTGCTTTGGACAGCATCGACTTTACCGACAGCACCGCACTCGTCTGCGGCAGCGGTGATGCAAGTGTTGCTGCCAAGATCATCATGGATTTCGGCAAGACCTGCAATCAAGTCGCTCCCAAAGGCGGATATTTTGAAGGCGTTGCTCTCAGCGTTGCAGATGTCGATATGATCGCATCTCTCCCCAGCAAGGAAGTCCTCCGTGCACAGCTGCTCGGCGTTCTCCAGGCTCCTTCAAGAAATTTGGTCTCGCTGCTTAACGCAAAGGCTGCAAGCATTATCAATGTTATTAATGCTTATAAAGACAAGAAAAATAATTAAGAAACAACCTTATTACATGGAGGCATCTAATCATGTCAGAAGAAAACAAAATGGAAGAATTCATCTCTTATGTTGAGAACATGACCGTTCTCGAACTTTCTAAACTCGTCAAAGCTCTCGAAGAACGTCTCGGCGTCAGCGCTGCTGCTCCCGTTGCTGTTGCTGCTGCTCCCGCAGCTGGTGCTGCTGCTCCCGCAGCTGAAGAAAAAACCGATTTCGACGTCATCCTCAAATCTTTCGGTGACAACAAAGTCGGCGTTATCAAAGAAGTCCGCGCTATCACCGGTCTCGGCCTCAAAGAAGCTAAAGACCTCGTCGAAGGCGCTCCCAAAGCAGTTAAAGAAGGCGTTGCCAAAGAAGAAGCTGAAAAAATCAAAGCTCAGCTCGAAGGCGCCGGTGCTGCTGTCGAACTCAAGTAAGTTCATTTCAGCCGCTTGAACAGAAGAGACTTCCATGTGAAGTCTCTCTGTTTGTGTTTCGATAGCTTTCAGCAGGTGGTTTTTTCTGCTGAGAGTTGGAAAAAGGCGGCGTAGGTGGTTTTTTCTACGCCGCATTTTTTCTGTTTTTTCCGAGTCAATTTCAAAGATAATTTGTCAGTTTCGCAAAAAAAGTTGAAAAAATCTTAAAAAAAGTCTGATTTTTTTCTTTTTTTGTTTTTTTCGTCTAATGGCAGTTTATCTTTGAAGTTGACTTGTTTTGTCTGGAACTCAGAGAAAAACTTTGAACAAAAGTTTAAACTTTGCTGCAGGTGTGGTTTTTTGCCTGCAGCAGACAGACAGTCATTTTTTCCGTATTATCAAACCTTAACATAACCTTTAACGAAACGGTGAAACATGAGTAATCGCATTAGTTTTGGTAAATTGCAGAACGTTCTCGCAGTGCCCGATCTCATCGGTCTGCAGATCGATTCCTACCGCAATTTTCTCCAGCCGGACGTTCCCCCCGAGGAACGCAAAAATCAGGGACTTCAGGAAGTCTTTAACGAGATTTTCCCCATTGTCAGTTATGATAAACAGTCCTCTGTTGAATTCGTCTCTTATTCAGTCGGCACTCCGAAAAATGAAGTTGTCGAATGCATCAAGGACGGTAAACTTTATGACGCTCCTTTGTATGTCAAATTCCGTCTCAATCGCAACGGCGTTGTGACTGAAGATGATGTTTACATGGGTGACATTCCCATCATGACTGAAAGCGGTACCTTTATCATCAACGGTGCTGAACGTGTTATCATCAGTCAGCTGCATCGTTCTCCCGGTATCTGCTTTGAAAAAGCACGTCATACTTCCGGACGTACTCTTTATTCCTACAGAATCATTCCCGACCGCGGTTCATGGATGGATGTTCAGTTTGACATCAATGATTACATCTATATTTTCCTCGACCGCCGCCGCCGCCGCCGTAAGTTTTTGATTACCACCTTCCTCCGTGCCATCGGCTACGAAACCAACAAGGAAATTCTCGAAAACATTTACAGCGTCGAAAAACATACTGTTGCTTCTCTGCTCAAAAAAGAAGATCTTTCAGGCTACTACACCATTGATGACATCACTAATGAAAATGATGTTGTTATCATTGAAGAACTCGTTCAGCTTACAGAAAACCATCTCCAGCTGCTGCAGGATGCCGGTATCAAGTTTATTGAACTTGCTCATGTTGCCGACGGCGACAACTACATCATCGGCTGTCTCCGCAAGGATCCCTCTCGTGATGCTGAAGGTGCTTTGAAAGAAATTTACCGCCGTATGCGTCCCGGCGATCCCCCGAACATTGCCAATGCAAAACTGCTGGTTCAGCGTCTTTTCTTTGACAATCTGCGTTATGACCTCGGTACTGTCGGCCGTTTCAAAATCAATGAACGTCTCGGCTTGGATCTGCCTCTGACTGAACGTACTTTGAATAAACTTGACCTCATGGAAGCAACCAAGGTCCTTATTCAGATGCGTCACAGAAACGGCGAAGTCGATGATATTGACCATCTGGGCAACCGCCGTGTCCGTACTGTCGGCGAACTGCTTCAGAATCAGTGCCGTGCAGGTCTGCTCCGTACTGAACGTATGGTTCGTGAACGCATGACTCTTTTCAACAACAGTGAAGATGCCAACATCACTCCCGGAAAACTTATCAATCCGAAATCCTTCTCCGGTGTGATCCGCGACTTTTTCGCACGCAGCCAGCTTTCACAGTTCATGGATCAGATCAATCCGTTGAGCGAACTTACCAACAAACGCCGTTTGAGTGCGTTGGGGCCCGGCGGTCTTTCACGTGACCGTGCAGGTTTTGAAGTCCGCGACGTCCATCCCAGCCATTACGGACGTATCTGTCCGATTGAAACTCCTGAAGGTCCGAACATCGGTTTGATTTCTTCACTGGCTCTTTATTCTGTTATCAACGAATACGGATTTCTGGAAACACCTTACCGCAAAGTCGTTGACGGTCAGGTCACTGATACTGTCGAATTTCTGACTGCTGATAAAGAGGAAAAATTTGTTATTGCACAGGCAAACGCTCTGCTTGACGAAAACAACCGCTTCGTCCGCGATATGGTCATGTCACGTTACAAAGGTGAGTCCGAAGAACATCCCAAAGAAGAAGTTCAGTACATGGACGTTTCTCCGAAACAGCTCGTTTCTGCTGCTGCAGGTATCATTCCCTTCCTTGAACACGACGACGCCAACCGTGCATTGATGGGTTCAAACATGCAGCGTCAGGCAGTTCCTGTTCTTGAAACTGATTCTCCCATCGTCGGTACCGGTCTGGAAGAGACTATCGCCCGTGACTCACGTGCAGTTCTCGTAGCCAAAGAAGACGGTATTGTCGCTTCTGTTCAGACCAACCGCATCGTTGTTACTCCCGATGGTCTGCCCAAAGCAACTCCCGATGCTCCCGGTATCGAATACAAAGTCCACAAATTCCTCCGCAGCAATGCCGGATGCTGTATCAATCAGCGTCCCGTGTCCGCAGCGGTCAGGTCGTCAAAAAAGGCGATATTCTGGCTGACGGTGCGGCAACTCAGGGCGGTGAACTTGCTCTCGGCCGCAATGTTATGGTTGCTTATATGCCGTGGTGCGGTTATAACTTTGAGGACGCTATCATTGTCAGTGAACGTCTGGTCAAAGAAGACGTTTATACTTCAATCCATATCGACGAATTTGAAATCATCAGCCGTGATACAAAACTCGGTCCCGAAGAAATCACCCGCGATATTCCCAACGTCTCCGAAGATGCTCTCCGCAACCTCGACAGCCGCGGTGTTGTTTATGAAGGTGCAGAGGTCAAACTCGGCGATATCCTCGTCGGTAAGATTCAGCCCAAAAACGAAACTGAACTCGCTCCTGAAGAACGCCTGCTCCACGCCATCTTCGGCGAAAAAGCCGCTGATGTCAAAGATGCCAGCTTGACCGTTTCCGGCAAGGGCGGTACCGTTATGGATATCCGTATTGAATATGCCAGCGACCCCAACCGTCAGACTATGACCAAAACTGAACAGCGTCGTCAGGCAAAAGAATACAAAGATGAATATAAACGCAAACAGACTGAACTCATTGAAGAACTGACTGATAAACTCGCAGCTGAAATGCTCGGCAACAAACTTCCTTATCCAATCATCGACAAGACTCCGGAAAAGAACGATGCCGTTTTGATCAGCTCCAACCGCAAAGTCACACGCAGTTCCATTCAGAAACTTGCAACCCATCACTCCCTCTGGGATATGGAAGATTGCCCGCTGAAAGAAAAAATCACTGAGATCATCGCTGAATACAAGCCCCGCTTTGAAGAAAATGAAGAATACCGCCGTGACTACATGGCACGCCTTGAATCCGGCGAAACCATGTCCATGGGCGTTATCAAACGCGTCAAAGTTTATGTCGGCTGCAAACACAAGATCCAGGTCGGTGACAAAATGGCCGGTCGTCACGGTAACAAAGGTATTGTTGCCAAAATCGTTCCCGTTGAAGATATGCCCTTCCTCGAAGACGGCCGTCCCGTTGACATCATCCTCAATCCGCTCGGTGTGCCGAGCCGTATGAACGTCGGTCAGGTGCTTGAAACTCACTTGGGCTGGGCTGCAAAAATGCTCGGTATCAAAGTTGCAACTCCCGTTTTCGACGGTATTCAGGAAGATCAGATCATCGATCTTATGAAACAGGCAAATGCCAAAGTCTCCAAAGAAGACGGTGTTGAACGTCATTGGGGATTCCGCAGAACCGAAAGCGGTTATGTTTATGACGGTAAATCCGATCTTTATGACGGCCGTACCGGCGATCCATTTGATCAGCGTGTTCTGGTTGGTTTTGTTTATATGCTTAAACTTGACCACCTGGTCGCTCACAAGATCCATGCCCGTGCCGTCGGTCCCTATTCACTGGTCACTCAGCAGCCGTTGGGCGGTAAAGCCCAGCACGGCGGTCAGCGTTTCGGTGAAATGGAAGTCTGGGCTCTCGAAGCCTACGGTGCCGCATATAACCTGCAGGAAATGCTCACAGTCAAGAGTGACGACCAGGCCGGTCGTGCACGCATTTACGAGTCTATCGTCAAAGGTCAGAACGTTCTCGATGCAGGACGTCCCGAATCCTTTAACGTTCTGCTCAAAGAAATGCAGAGTCTCGGACTTGATATCCGCACTGTGAAAAAGAGTAACGATTAAAAAAAAGGGGGTTTACCTTGATTGACAATACTCATGCATACCGCGAATTGCTCGGCAAAGGTTCCGGCAATTCATTTGGAGCGGTTTCAATTAATGTTGCATCTCCCGAAGTGATCCGTTCATGGTCCTTCGGCGAGGTCAAAAATCCTGAAACTATCAACTACCGCAGTTTCAAACCTGAAAAAGGCGGTCTCTTCTGCGAACGTATTTTCGGTCCGACCAAAGACTGGGAATGTAACTGCGGAAAATACAAACGCGTCCGTCACAAAGGTATCATCTGTGACCGCTGCGGCGTTGAAGTTACTCAGGCCAAAGTCCGCCGTGAACGTATGGGACATATCGAACTTGCTGTTCCCGTTTCTCATATCTGGTTCTTCAAGTGTATGCCGAGCCGTATCGGTCTGCTGCTTGATATGACCAGCAAGACTCTGGAACGTGTTATCTATTACGAAGAATATGTCGTTACCGATCCCGGCGATACTCCGCTGCAGAAAGGTCAGACTCTCAAAGATATTGACTATCAGCAGGCTCGTGAAGCCTACGGCGATGCCTTTATCGCTGATATGGGTTCTCCTGCCATCAAAACTCTGCTTGAGACCATCGACCTGCCCGCCGCACGTATCGAAATGGAGGAAAGCCTCAGCTGCACCAAGAATAAGGCAATCCGCAAGAAACTTGCCAAACGTCTCCGCTTGATCGAAGGTTTCCTCAATTCCGGTTCACGTCCTGAATGGATGATCCTCACCGTTCTGCCGGTTATTCCGCCGGATCTGCGTCCTCTGGTTCCTCTGGACGGCGGCAGATTTGCCACCAGTGACCTCAACGATTTGTACCGTCGTGTCATCAACCGCAACAACCGCTTGAGAAATCTGCTCCAGCTCCGCACTCCTGAAGTCATTATCCGCAACGAAAAACGTATGCTTCAGGAAGCAGTTGATGCTTTGATGGATAACGGCCGTCACGGCCGTGCTGTAACCGGTGCCGGCAACCGTGCTCTCAAATCTCTGAGCGATATGCTCAAAGGTAAACAGGGCCGCTTCCGTCAGAACCTGCTCGGTAAACGTGTTGACTACTCCGGACGTTCCGTCATCGTTGTCGGTCCCGAACTCAAACTTGATCAGTGCGGTCTGCCCAAAACAATGGCACTTGTTCTCTTTGAACCCTTTATTATCCGCCACCTTAAGGGCCGCGGTCATGCACACACCGTCCGCGGCGCCAAAAAGATGATCGAACGCGGTGAACCTATCGTCTGGGATATTCTTGAAGAGGTTATTCAGGGCCATCCGATCATGCTCAACCGTGCTCCCACACTGCACCGTTTGAGTATTCAGGCATTTGATCCGGTATTGATTGAAGGTTCTGCTTTGCGTCTGCATCCGTTGGTCTGTACTGCTTATAACGCTGACTTCGACGGTGACCAGATGGCTGTTCACGTCCCGCTGTCAAATGAAGCCCAGATCGAAACCAAACTTCTGATGCTGGCTCCGAACAACATCTTCTCACCCTCCAACGGTAAACCTATTACTTCACCGACCCAGGACATCACACTCGGTTCATATTATCTGACCTGTGAGCCCCGCAACCGTGAAAAAGCAAAACTTTACCGTGACTACTTTGAAGTTCTTTACTCATACAACTGCGGATTTTTGAAGATTCATGACGCTGTCAAGATCCCGAATCCCGATCTCGGCAAAGAGACTCCCTACGGTGACAAGGATTCAAAATTTATCCTTACCACCCCCGGACGCTGTCTTTTCAATGAAATCTGGGATAACCGTATCGGTTTCTTCAACCAGGTCGCCAAGAAAAAAGAACTCGGTAAACTTATCAGCGTTTCCTACAAGATCGCCGGTCATGATGCCACTATCAAACTGCTCGACGACTTGAAATCTCTCGGTTACCGTTATGCAACTCAGGCAGGTTTGTCCATCTCTATCGCTGACTTGCAGGTTCCTGACAAGAAGGAAGAACTTATCTCCGCTGCACGCGAAGAGATCGCCAAAGTTATGAACCAGTTCAACAACGGTATCCTTACCGACGGTGAACGTCATAACAAAGTTATCGATATCTGGACCCAGACCAGTAACGCTGTTGCTGAAGAACTTTTCGTCCGCCTCGAAACCGCTTCCCGCAAAGGCGAAATCAACCCGGTTTACGCCATGCTTGACTCCGGTGCCCGCGGTAGTAAAGATCAGATCCGTCAGCTTGCAGGTATGCGTGGTTTGATGGCTAAACCCTCCGGTGATATTATTGAACGACCCATTCTTTCAAACTTCCGTGAAGGTCTGTCCGTTCTTGAATACTTTATTTCAACTCACGGTGCCCGTAAAGGTCTCGCCGATACCGCTCTGAAAACAGCAGACTCAGGTTATATGACCCGCCGTCTCGTCGATGTCGCTCAGGACGTTATCTGCCGTGAAGAAGACTGCGGTACTTACAAAGGTATCTGGGTCAGTGCCATCGTTGAAGGCGATACTGTCCAGCTGCCTCTGCGTGACCGTATCCTCGGACGTTTCAGTGCACAGGATATCCGTGACCCCGCCTTTGATGACGGGCGTTTGATCATCGAAGCAGGATGTGAATTTACTCCCGCTATTTGCGATGTCATCGATAAACGCGGTATCCAGAAGGTTTTGATCCGCTCTACTCTCACCTGTGAAACTGAACACGGCGTCTGCGTCAAATGCTACGGCCGCAACCTGGCAAGTGACCGTGTTGCCAAAATCGGTGATGCTCTCGGTATTATCGCTGCCCAGTCCATCGGTGAACCCGGTACTCAGTTGACAATGCGTACATTCCACATCGGCGGTACTGCTTCATCTGCTTATAAAAAGCCTGAAATCGCAGTCCGTCACTCCGGGAATATCAAATATTTCAACGTCCGTACCGTTCAGAACCAGAAGGGCGAAACCGTCGTCGTCAACAAAAACGGTTATGTCATTATCTATGATGAAGAAGCCGCCAAACGTATGGAAACTCTTGCCCGTGAACGTGCAAGAACTGAAGCAGAAGCCATCGGCTCCGCTTTCAACAGTGAATACGATTATTGGAGCGATGCTCTCCGTGAAGCTGAACTTGAACGTTTCGAACTTGAAGCAGGTTCAGTCCTCAACTGCCAGAATGACGAAGCCGTCAAAGAAGGTCAGGTCATCGTTCACTGGGATCCTTACCACGTGCCCATCATTATCGAACAGGCAGGTACTGTCGAACTCAAAGACGCTATCGAAGGTGTTACACTGAGCCGTCAGCGTCGTGGCGATACAGAAGAAATTACCGTTATGGAACACCGTGACGACCTGCATCCGCAGATCGTTATCAATGATGACAACGGCGACTTCCTTGCCAACTATCCGCTGCCCGCAGGTGCGTTCCTTATGACCCGTGCAGGAGAGAAAGTTCTCCCCGGTATGGTCGTTGCCCGTGTGCCCCGTTCAAGTGCCAAAAACAAAGATATTACAGGCGGTTTGCCCCGTATCGCCGAGCTCTTTGAAGCCCGTATGCCCAAAGATATTGCCGAAATCGCCCGTATCGACGGTTATATTGAAACCGACAAGATCGTCAAGGGTAAACGTCATCTGACTATCCGTGACCCCGAATCCGGTCAGGTTGAGGAACACTCCAATATTCCGGCAAATAAACACTTCAACGTCAGCAAAGGCGACTACGTCCGCAAAGGTCAGAAACTTACTGAAGGTTCAATCGTTCCCCAGACCTTGCTGGATGTTTGCGGTGCCGCTGAACTCCAGAGTTATCTGGTCAATGAAATTCAGCTCGTTTACCGTGCCCAGGGCGTTGAAATCAACGATAAACACGTTGAAATCATCATCCGTCAGATGATGCAGAAAGTCCGTATCACTGAATCCGGCGATACTGATATGCTGCCCGGAGAACAGCTTGACCGTTCTGAATTTGACCGTGCCAACCATGAAGCAATCCTCCGTGGTGCAAAGCCGGCAGAAGCTGAACCGATCCTGCTCGGTATCACCAAGGCCGCTCTGGAAACCGAAAGTTTCATCTCTGCCGCATCTTTCCAGGATACTACCCGTATTCTGACCGAAGCTGCAACCATCGGCCGCGTTGATAATCTGAACGGTTTCAAAGAAAACGTTATCACCGGTCATCTGATCCCCGCCGGTACCGGTACTGAATTGATGCAGTCTCTGCGTCTCAAGTACCTCGGTACTGAAATCGAACCTGAAATCGTCGAAGAAGAACCTCAGGAAGAATATGAAGAATATGTTCCTGTTGATGTCGATGACGATGATGTCGCCTGGGGCGACGAAGATGAAAATCTGGATGAATTTCCGGAAGAAGAACTCGTTGCTGAATTTGATGATGAATCAATGAGTATCGAAGACTGATAACAGCAGTTTTTGCATCCGTTTCCGCTTTTAAAAGGCGGAAACGGATTTTTTTTGCCTGTTTTTGCATTTATTTGTTTGCTAAAATTGAAAAATAATGGTAAATTATGATATATAGATAAAATAAATAACAGGAGATTCATATATGGGTGGTTTTTTCGGAGCAGTGTCCAAAGGGGACTGTATCGGTGATATTTTTTACGGAACAGATTATCATTCACATCTCGGAACCCAACGCGGCGGTATGGCAGTGTGCAATGAAAACGGCAGGATAATCCGCCGTATTCATGATATTACAAATTCCCCTTTCCGTTCCAAATTTGATGATGAAATCGATCTTTTTCACGGTGATGCAGGTATCGGTATCATCAGTGACCTTGAAGATCAGCCTCTGACGATTTATTCCAATCTCGGAAGTTACGCTATTGCCACTGTCGGCAAACTCAATAATCTTGAAGAACTTGCCAAAGGGGCTTTTGCCCGCGGAATGTCGCATTTTTCAGAAATGAATCACGGCGAGTTCAATCCGACTGAAGTCGTGGCAACTTTGATCAATGAAAAAAATTCCATTGTCGAAGGTATTGAATACGCTCAGAGCAAAATTGACGGTTCATGCTCGATCCTTATCCTTTCCAATCACAAAATTTATGCTGCACGTGACCGTTACGGCAGAACTCCGGTCATCATCGGGGAAAAAGAGGACGGTTTTGCTGTTACGATGGAAAGTACCGCATTTCCCAATCTCGGATATACTATAAAATATGAACTCGGCCCCGGCGAAATCGTTGAAATTGACAGCGAGAAAGTCGTTCAGAAAAAAGCCCCCGGCGATGTCAGCAAAATTTGTGCATTTTTGTGGGTCTATTACGGTTATCCTTCTTCGATTTATGAAGGTGTCAATGCCGAATGTGCCCGTAACCGCAATGGTGCAAGTATGGCAAATGACGATGATGTCGAAATTGACTCCGTATGCGGCATCCCTGATTCCGGTATTCCGCACGCAGTCGGTTATTCCAATGCCAAACACAAACCTTATGAACGCTCATTTGTCAAATACACTCCGACATGGGCACGTTCATTTATGCCGCAGAATCAGAAAATGCGTGAATTTGTGGCACACATGAAACTTATTCCCATTCAGGAAAAAATCGAAAATAAACGCCTTTTGTTCTGTGACGATTCCATTGTCCGCGGAACTCAGCTCAAAGATACGGTCAAATTCCTTTTGGCAAGAGGGGCAAAAGAGGTGCATATGCGTTCTGCCTGTCCGCCGCTAGTTTTCGGCTGTAAGTTTTTGAATTTCAGCCGTTCACGCTCTGAACTTGACCTTGCAGCACGCCGTGCAATTCAGTGTTTGACCGGCAAAAATGAACTTACCGATGATGAAATACGGGAATATACCATTTTCGGTTCAGAAAAATACAATGCAATGGTCGAGGAAATCCGCAGGGCATTGAATTTGACTTCTCTCAAGTTTCAGGAACTTGATAAGTTGATAGCCGCTATCGGTATTGATAAAGAAAAGATCTGTACTTTCTGCTGGACAGGCAAAGATGTTGAGAACGATTAATATTTGCCTGCTGCTTTTGTCCTGTGTACTGTGCGGATGCAGGACAGTTCCTGAGGGGACTCCGCCGGAGAGGATAGTCGAAATTGATGTTTCCGGAGCCAAAGAGGACAAAGTATCTCTGGCTGAAGCAGTTAATATGGTTTCAACAGAGCTGGCGGTCGAAGTTTTCTCCGGCAGAAAGGGCGATATAAGAATCCTTTTTAAAAGTAATTCCGCCTCATCTGCTGTCACTCGCAGACTTTATCATGAATTGAAAATTTTCCAGCCGGTGAAATCGGTGCTTGATAATGCGGATTTTATCCTTGAAAGCAATGTCGGAATGACTGCCGGAAAAAATTATGTCTGGCAGCTGAAATTGAAAAACAGTAAAAATAAAGTTGTCTGGAGTCAAATCATTTTGTTGAAAGACGGTGAAAAATTATGAGTAATAACACAAATTTACAGTTGAAATATGTTTTCGGTCCGGTGGCATCCCGCCGTTTGGGACGGTCGCTCGGTGTTGATCTGGTCAAGCCGAAGATTTGCTCGTTGAACTGTATTTACTGTGAGGCGGGAGCGACTACTGACTTGACATTGAAGCGTGATGAATATGTTTCTGCAGAAGAGGTTCTATCTGAACTTGAGTTGTTTTTTGCCCGTAATCAGGCTCCGGTGGACTGGATAACTTTTTCCGGAGCGGGAGAGCCGCTTCTGAACAGCCGATTCGGCTATGTTGCGTCAGAGATAAAACGCCGTTTTCCGCAGTACCGTCTGTGTCTTTTGACCAATGCACTGGCATTGACGGACAGAGAAATATGGAGTGAAGTTGCGGATGTCGATTTGATAATTCCTTCTCTTGACGGTTCAAATGCGGAAGAGTTTGAATATATAAACCGTCCGGCAGAGGGATTTGAGTTTAATGATTTCTGTTTGAAACTTGCTGAATTTTCACAGCAGTTTGCAAATGAGATCGTTCTGGAACTTTTTATTGTGCCGGGTGTTAATGACTCTGATGAATCAATCGGACGTTTCGCTGAAATAATTTCAAAAATAAAACTTTCCAAAGTTCAGCTCAATACGCTTGACCGTCCCGGAGTGCTGACTGATTTGAAACCTTCATCCGCAGAAAATACCCGCCGTTTTATTGAAAAATTTGAGAAAATCGTTCCGGTTGAGGCGGTAGGGCCTTTCCGTTACAAAAGTGCGTCGCTTTGTCAGAGCGTAGAGATGACTCAGAGCGTTAATGCAATTATGGAACTCATCCGCCGCCGTCCGGCTACTGTGCCGGATATTGCTGAATGCTGTTCCATTTCTCAAAAAGATGCTCAGAATATTATTCAACAACTGGTGCAGTCAGGACTGGTTCTGGCTGAACGCAAAGGAGAAAGAGGCGATTTCTTTTCCGTCAATACGCACCATTTTCAAAATAAGGGAGAATGATGAAGGTATTTATCAAAACTTACGGCTGCCAGATGAATATGCGTGACTCTGAAGCCATAGCCGGTATGCTTGCTGCAAGAAATTATGAGATAGTTGATCATGAGGATAATGCGGATATTCTGCTTTTCAATACCTGCAGTGTCCGTGAACAGGCAGAGAAAAAAGCCATCGGCAAACTTGGTTTCATGTCCAAAATAAAGAAAAAACGCCCGCAGACCATCATCGGAGTCATGGGATGTATGGCTCAGAACAAAAAAGCGGAACTTCTTGAAACTGTGCCGCATCTCGATTTTGTTCTCGGTACCGGACAACTGCATAAACTGCCCGATGTATTGGAGGAACTTCAGAAAAAACGGCAGAAACTTTCCCTTACGGAAGAGTCAAAAGATGTTCTTACCGGAATGGGCGTGCATTATATTGACAAAAATACAGTTAATCCTTATTCCGCTTTTATCGCAGTCACCCGCGGCTGCAACCGTTTCTGCTCGTACTGCATTGTCCCTTATGTTCGCGGCCGTGAAATCAGCCGTACCATTGAAGATGTGATGCAGGAGGCAGAAGAACTGGTGCAGAATGGTGTCAAAGAAATCATGCTGCTGGGACAGAATGTTGCCGCTTTCGGCTTGAATGGTGATACCCGCCCGCCGCAGGATGGAGTTTCACCCTTTGCCGATCTTTTGTATGAACTTAATGCTGTTGACGGCCTTGAACGCATACGTTTTACTTCGCCCTATGTCAGTTACTTCAACAATAAACTCATTCATGCCATGGCTGAATGCAGTAAAGTTTGTCATAACGTTCATTTGCCTTTGCAGTCAGGTTCTGACCGTATTCTGAAGGCGATGAACCGTCAGTACACTGCTGAAAGTTATTATGAAAAAGTTATTGCCATGCGTGAAGCGATTCCGGATATAACTTTTTCGACGGATGTTATTGTCGGTTTCCCCGGGGAAACGGAGGAGGATTTTGAAGCAACCCGTTCGCTTTTTGCCAAAGTCGGCTATACCAATGGTTTCATTTTCAAATATTCGCCGCGTGAGGGGACAAAGGCTGCCGTCATGTCCGACCAGATTCCGCAGAGTGTCAAAGAGGAACGCAATCAGATATTGCTTGCTCTGCTTGAAGAACAGACCAACCGCGAAATTTCAAAACTTTCAGGTACTGTTCAGGAAGTTCTGGTCGAGGGAGCGGCAAGAACTAATAAAAATCAGCTTACCGGCAGAACTTCAACTTCATGGGTGGTAAATTTTACTCCGCAGCCCGGTACAAAACCCGGTGATCTGGGGCAGGTCAGAATCATCCGTCCCGCCAATGTGACTCTGGTCGGAGAGGAGATTGCAAATGCTTAAAATCGGTGATTACAATATTCTTGATGCCGTTAAATTTGTCGAATTCGGAGCATATCTGAAAGATCCCGACAGTGAAGAGACTGTGCTTCTGCCCAAAAAATATGTCCATGAGGATATGAAAAAAGATGACAAAATCGAGGTTTTTGTTTATCTTGACTCTGAGGACAGAAAAGTTGCCACTACTCTGCACCCTTTCGGCAAAGTCAATGATGTGGTAAATCTGCTCTGTGTCGGCAGTTCATCCATCGGAGCATTTCTTGACTGGGGGCTGGAAAAGGACCTCTTTGTACCCTTCAAACATCAGCAGCAGAGAATGCGGCAGAATGAGCATTATGTCGTAAAGATTCTTTTTGATGAAGTCAGCGGCCGTCTGCTCGGCAGTAATGCTTTCGGCCGTATCCTGCACGGTGACAGCAGTAAACTCAAATCCGGTACAGCAATGGAACTCGTTGTTTACGGCGAAAATGAAAATGGTTTTCAAGTCGTTGCAAACAAAGAATTTATGGGAATAATTTACCGGGATCAGGTGTTTCAGAAACTGCAAAAAGGTGATGTTGTCACCGGTTTTGTCAATAAAGTGCGGGAGGATGGCAAAATTGATTTTTCCATGCGGCAGAACGGCTTCTCCGGAGTTGTTGCCCAGAAGGAAAAGGTCTTTGAGATACTTGCTTCTGCTCCCGGCGGCAGAATGATGATAAACAGCAAAACTCCGCCGTCAAAAATTTATGAACTTTTCAATATGAGCAAAAAAACTTTCAAACAGCTTGTCGGGATGCTTTATAAGGACCGCCGCATAATCATTCACGACGACTGTATCGAGGTGGTGAAAAAATGAATCAGACCGCTCCCAAATCCCTGCGTCTGCAAATCGCTCTCTGCGGCAAAGTCAATGCCGGTAAATCAACTTTTTTGAATCTTGTTGTCGGTCAACAGGTTTCTATTACTTCTGATGTTCCGGGGACGACCACAGATGTTGTTGAAAAAGCGATGGAACTTCTGCCGCTCGGGCCGGTTCTTTTCATGGACTGTGCAGGGTATGGAGATGAAACAGTTCTCGGTTCGGAGCGGATGAAAAAAAGTGATCTTGCTTACCGCCGTGCCGATATTGTTGTCTGGCTGACCAATGGAACTGATTTTGGCGATATTGACCGTGACTTTCTCCGCAAATGTGTTAATGACAAACGTAATGTCATGGTCGTTTTCAATAAAACTGATATTTCAGTGCCGTCTATTGAACTTGTTGCTGAAATCAAATCTCTCGGCATTGAAAACATTCTGCAGCTCAACAGTTTGGATAAATCCGGTCGTGAAAGTTCCATCGCCGCATTCAAACAGGCATTGATCAAACTTGCTCCCGAAGATTTTATAATCAATGTGCCGCTTGCAGGTGATCTTGTTGAAGCACACTCGCACGTTATTCTCATCACTCCCATTGACATTGAAGCTCCCAAAGGCAGGCTCATCATGCCGCAAGTGCAGACAATCAGGGATTTGCTTGACCATGACTGTATGGTTACAGTTGTAAAAGAAAACGATTTTTGCAATGTTCTTGCAAATTTGAAAAATCCGCCGTCTCTCGTCATTTGCGACTCTCAGGTCGTCAAAAAAATGGCCGCCGAAACTCCGGAAAATATCCCCTGTACCACTTTCAGTATTCTTTTTTCCCGCTTGAAAGGCGATCTGCCCTTGATGGCACGCGGTGCATACACCATAAATAATCTCAAAGACGGCGACAAAATCCTCATCGCTGAAGGCTGCACCCATCACGCCGTCGAAGACGACATCGGCAGAGTCAAAATCCCCCGCCTTATCCGGCAATATACCAGCAAAAATCTCGATTTTGAAGTTTATTCCGGGCACGATTATCCCGAAGATTTGCAAAAATATGCCCTCGTCCTCCACTGCGGCGGCTGTATGTTAAACCGTCGTGAAAACCTCTCCCGTATCGAACTCGCCGCTCACCTCGGCATACCCATCACCAACTACGGTATGGCCATCTCCCTCACTCAAGGCGTACTGGATCGTGTTTTAGTGCCATTTCAAAAGAAGAGGTGATTTTTTTCGGGGAGGAAAGGAAAAAACCTTTCTGAAGAAAGTTTCTTTTCCTTTCCTCCCCGAACCCCTCCTATCCTTTTTACAAAGACTTTTGTGTTCGCTTTTGATTTTTTGTTCTCCAAAAACTCAAAAGCATTTTTTTATGATTGGTTATGAATATCTCTCTGATAAAAAAATGTTTTTTGCTTGATTTTTATTTGTAATTTATTATATTAAGAATGATAATTATTATTGCAACAACGGAGGTTATTATATGAAAAATTATTCAAGAGTAGAAATTGCAGCTGTAATTCTTGCTTTAGCCGGAAAGCCTTTACATTATGATTCAGATTTAAATTATATAGCAGAAGTAATTCGTAATAGGAAATCTCCTTTAACTCCTTGGAGAGCAATGGGGAGTCATCTGGGACGAAGATATGATATATTTTCTCCAGTTGGAGATGGGATGTATGATTTAGTGAAAATAATTTTACCCAGGCAGCAATTTGTTGCAGAAAAAATTGGAGAAAAAAAATATTATGAAATTGTGGATTTATTAAAAAATAACGGTTTCATTGATGATAAAGGACAATTGAAATGGACACCGCATTCACAATATCGTCATTTAGTTGATGAAAATAAAAAAATATCCTCATTAGATTTATTTAATGTTGAAAATAACGATCAAAATGGATGGTTCCCGAAAGATTATTCGCCTGAAATTTCTGTTGAAAAATGGGTTGAACTGCTTAAAAATCCTGAAATTTTTAATGAAAACAGTTTAAAAATTATGGCAAGAATGCAGGACTTTGGGGGGATGGCAACTTGTAAACAATTGGCGAATAAGTATGGTGCATCTGCAAATTTTTATAATTCCGGTTCCAGTTATCTTGCCAAGCGTATTTATGAAAATACAAAATGTCCCATATTGGAAGAACACACAGAAAATTCACGTTGGTGGCCTATTTTGTATGTAGGGCGTTATAATGAAGACAAAAATGTGCAGGGAGTGTACATTTGGAAATTACGGTCTGAATTGTCAGAGGCTTTGAAACAAATTAATCTTTCAGATATAAAATTGTATGAAGAATCGAAAAAAATATTGCTTGATGATAATACTGAGAATATTTATACTAAAGAAAATTTTCTTAAGGAGGTTTTTATTTCTGAAGATAAATATGATTCTTTGAAGATGATGTTGGAAAAAAAGAAAAATATCATTTTACAGGGTGCACCGGGAGTGGGTAAAACTTTTGCGGCAAAACGGCTTGCTTATTCTATTATTGGAGAAAAAGATGATAGCAAAATTGAAATAGTTCAATTCCATCAGAATTATTCTTATGAAGATTTTGTAATGGGATATAAGCCGAATGATGATGGATTTAAATTAACTGAAGGTATTTTTTATAAATTTTGTATAAATGCTGCCAAGCAGCCAGATAAAAAGTTTTTCTTTATTATTGATGAAATCAATCGTGGTAATATGAGTAAAATTTTTGGTGAATTGCTGATGTTGCTTGAAAATAATTATCGTGATAAAGCTCATGCAATAAAACTTGCTTATAAAGATGAAAAATTTTATGTTCCGGAAAATCTGTATATTATCGGTATGATGAATACTGCTGACCGCAGTTTGGCAATGATTGATTATGCGTTGCGGAGGAGATTCAGTTTCTTTGATATGGAGCCGGGATTTGATACAGATGGATTTAAGGCAAAAATCAATAGTGATAAGTTCAGAAAATTAATTGATGCAATCAAGGATTTGAATAATGTCATTGCTAATGACAAGTCTCTTGGAAAAGGATTTTGTATCGGACACAGCTATTTTTGTGATAAAGAAGGAAAATATACAGATGAAGAGTTAAAGAGTATAGTGGAATTTGATATCTTGCCAATGCTTGCAGAATATTGGTTTGATGAGCCTCAAAACTATGAAGAAAGGCAGCAACGGTTGATGAGGATTTTTAATGAATAATCCCAAAATTTTAATAAAAAATATTTATTATATGTTGTCTTATGCATTTTCAATATTGAAAGAATCAAATATTGAGAAGGTATCAGGAGAAGATTTTGACAACATACATAATCTTTTTGCCGCAATTCTTTCAAATGGTATTGGGCAACAATTAAAACGCGGATTGCATAGAGAATATATTTTAAATCATGATAATTTATCTGCGGTACGTGGTAAAATTGATATTCAATTAAATGCAAAAAATAGAATTAATTGCATTCATAAAATTGCCTGTGAGTTTGATGAATTATCAGAAAACAATATTTTTAATCAAATATTGAAAACTACAGTTTTGCTATTGTTGAAACATAAAAATGTTAAATCTGAATATAAAAACGATTTAAAGCAAAAAATGCTCTTCTTTTCAAATGTTGATACACTTGCTCCTCAAATGATCAATTGGTCAAAAATACGTTTCCAAAGAAATAATCATACTTATAGGATTTTGATCAGCCTATGTCAATTTATTTTGGAAGGAATGTTGTTAAACAAAGAAGATGGAGAATACAAACTTGCCTCTTTTGTAGATGAACAACACCTTCATCGTCTTTATGAAAAATTTATTTTGGAATATTACCGAAGGCACTATCCTGAATTAAAGCCCAATGCTTCACAAATCCCGTGGGCAGTAGACGATGATTGCCGAACTATGCTGCCGGTAATGCAAAGTGATATAACACTTACTTCTGGGAAAAAAACATTAATTATTGATGCTAAATGTTATACGAAAAATACACAAAGTCAATTTGATAAGCGAACTATTCATTCAGCAAATCTTTATCAGCTTTTCACGTATGTGAAAAATAAAATTTTGCAGGATGGTTTTACGGAACATGAAGTTTCCGGATTATTATTATATGCCAGAACAGCGGATGAAATTCAGCCGGATGGAGATTTTTTGATGAGTGGTAATAGAATTTCAGTTAAGACTCTCGATTTGAATGTTTCTTTTGAAAAAATAAGAGAACAGCTAAATAATATTGTGCAGATGTTTTAAATTTTATCGGATTTTATATTTTGCGGAGCAAAAGATGAAATCCGTACATAAAAGTTTTTGTAAAAGGGATTGGGGGTTGGGGAAAGGGAAAGAAACTTTTTTCAAAAAGTTTTTTCCCTTTCCCAAAATAGCAAATGTTATATGTTTTTTTTTAATTTTTTTGTTTTGCCGCTTGATAATCCGGAAAAAAATGTTATACTATATAACATAAAAAAAACTATAAAAAAACAGGAGAAAATGAGATGAAATTTACAGTAAACCGTGAAAAACTTGCCAAGGCTCTGCAGAAGGTTGGAAGCATTATCGGCAGCCGTTCCATGCTGCCTGTTTTGAGCAATATTCTGATTGAATGTCGTGAAAATATGCTGAAACTTGACAGCACTGATTTGGAAATGCGTATGAGCACTACGATTGAGTGCAATACTGAAGTCGAAGGCAGCACTACTATCCCTGCCAAAAAACTGGCTGCTCTGGTCAGTCGTTTTACTGCAGATGAAGTTTCATTTGACATTGATGAGAACAATCATATCAAGATTGAATGCGGAACCGGACGTTTTACTTTGCTTGGTTTGCCTGCGGATGAATTTCCGGGTGCGATTGACATCAATGTTCTCAAGACCATCAAAGTTGATGAGACTGTTTTTAAAGTTATGCTCAACTCAATTACTTATGCGGTAAGTCCTGATGACAGCCGCAAGGTGCTGACCGGTATTCTGCTGGCAACCCAGGGGAATGTTTTGACTATGGTTGCAACTGACGGCAAACGTCTGGCTCTCAATGAGCGTGCTGTTGAGGCAATCAATGGTGAGGACGGCGAATGCATTGTTCCTTTGAAGGCTGCCAATGAAGCACGCCGCACCATGGACGGCGGTGATGCAGTTGAAATTCAAATCGGTGAAAAGCAGTGCCGTTTTGTCGGTCAGAATTTCACTTTGACAACCAAACTCATCGATGGCAACTATCCGAATTTCCGTCAGGTCATTCCGACTGAATTCAAACGTGTTATTGAAATCCCGACTGAACCTTTGCAGCAGAAAATTGAAATGGTTTCACAGGTTCTTTCTGAGTCAAGTGATTATATTGTTTTGAGTTTTGCTGATAACAATCTGACTATTAACGGTTCAAGTTCTGAAGTTGGGGAAGGTTCCGACTCAATGAGCATTGAGTATGCTCTTGAACCTGTCAGTGTTTCATTCAATCCGGGCTTTCTGTCAGATCCTCTGAAGGTCGTCGGTATTCCTGCTGTCACTATGAAGATGAACGATCCTTTCAATCAGGTCGTTATTGAAGGAAGCAACGGTTTTATTTACGTTATCATGCCGATCCGCAAGAAGTAATTTCTGAAGCGGCACAGAACGGGCGTTTTTTCTCATGCTGAAAAAGTTGTATCTGCATCATTTTCGCAATTACGGGGAGAAACGCCTCGATTTTTTTTCGGACAAAGTTCTACTTTGCGGAGCAAACGGCATCGGCAAAACGAATATACTTGAAGCAATCCATTATCTCGGCATTATGCGATCATTCAAAAATGCTCCGGTGCGTGAAGTCGTTCAGAATCAGCAGGATTCGTTTACTCTGCTCGCGTTGCTGGAAAATGACGGACGTGACCGCAAAATTCAAATCGATCAGCACAAAAACGGCGACCGTATCTGCATGATTGACGGAGTTGCGGAGAAAAAAGCGAGTGCTTTGCTGCATAATTTCCGCTCCGTCATATTCGCTCCTGAGGACAGACTGGTAATCAGCGGGACAGCCGGTATCAGGAGGCGTTTTTTTGATATTCTTATTTCTTTGGAGAATTCAGCGTATCTCCATGATTTGCAGCAATATAAACACGCTCTTGCACAACGGAATACCATGTTGAAAAAGGGCATGAAAAAAGGTTTGGATCCGTTTTTTCTGCCGTTTGAGGAACTTATGGCTTTTCATGGGGCGAGGATTATGGAACAGCGGGCGTTGTATGCAGATATTGTAAGTTCAGAGGTGCAGAAACTTGCCGCCGGAAATAATTTCAAAATACGTTTCAATCCGGACTGGAAAAATACAGATATAGATTATATCAAACATTCTTTGAAAAATAATCGTGAGCGTGATTTCCTGCGTGGATTTACTTCCTGCGGTGTGCAGCTGGATGATTTTGAAATCACTCTCAATGACTTGCCGATGCGGAGTTACGCTTCGTCCGGGCAGATAAGGATTTATTCGTTGTATCTCAAAATGGCGGAATTCAATCTGTCCTGTGCAGGCGGCGGAAAACCTGTCGCTCTGGTCGATGACGTGACCGGAGAACTTGATAATATCAATAAAGAAAAGTTTTTTGAAATGCTTTCAAACGCCGAGCAGACATTTTTTACCTTTACTGCCGTTCAGAATATCTCGGCATCCCAACAGGTTGTAGAATTATAATCCGTTTTATAAAATTTGGCTGTGTACTAAACGCAGACTGATTTTTTTATTGTGGTACAGGTTCAGAATTCCACGCCTTTTTGTGCCTTTAAGCCTTGTTCATATGCGTGCTTACGGCAATCTATCCGGCTGACGGTATCGGCGATTTGCAGAAGCTCATCCGGTGCGTAACGTCCGGTAAGGATAAAGCATTTCCCGTCAAATTTGTTCAGTAAATTGATAATTTTTTGAACTTCGAGCAGTTTGAATTGTACAGTATAAAAAATCTCATCGAGCAGAATCGTATCAAATTCTTGCTGCTCAAGGATTTTTGAAATTTCCTCAAGTGCTTTGTTGAAAACTTCCGCGGCTCCTGCATCTGGTTTGTCAACGAAAAACCAGCTGCCGTAATTTTTTATTGTGATTGCAGATGTGTTTTTTTGCAGAAATTTCAGGGCGGAATCTGCTTCCGGTTTGAAAAATTGCACGGCAAAAACTTTTCTGCCGTGTGCAAGGCTGCGGATGACAGTTCCGATGGCCGATGTTGTTTTGCCGCGGCCTTCGCCGCAGTGGATGATGATTCTGTTCATTGCAGTTTGTTCAGTTTGAAAGATTTCCGGCACTGTAAATAAATGCGATAAGTCCGGCTGTAAACGTTGCGATTTCACCGTAAAATGTTAATGCGGCATCACTTTTGCCGCCTGGCAATTTGATAAATTTCTCTTTTATCCAATAATTCCAGAGAAAAATACCGCCGAAAAATGCCAGTGCCGACATGAGATTGAATTTACAGCCCGCCAGCAGCATGACAATTGCACAAATATAGAAAATATTTCTGTCCGACGGTTTGTCAAATCCCAGAAATGCTCCGCTTCCGGTGTGACTGTTCAGGATAAATGCCTGCGTAAACGCTCCCGCAAGCAAAATAAGAATCAGCATATGCAGACAGCCGGAACGTACAATAACATACATAACTGCAAGTTTCAAAATTATCAGAATGGCGAAAATTGCACTGCCGGGTGCAGAGGAAATTTCTTTAGGATCGGTCTCAAGAGCAGGCAGTATTTCAGAAAATTTTCTGCCGTCCAGTTTTTGAACTGTCAGTGAAGTTACTGCGGTTATCCCTCCGGCATGGTCCCCCCAAAGCAGCAGCAGGACAATGGCAAATGCACTGATAACTGCTCCCGGCAAACCACCTGCAAGTGTACTCAAAATCCATGACAGCAGCACCAGAAAAAGACCGCTGACAAAAGCTGTACTCAACATACCGGTCAATACCTGCACGCCGCGGCACTTATTTTTTTCGATGGTGATGAATTTCGTAAAATATCCATCAATGGCAAAATAAAAAAGCATTTCCCACGCACGGAAAAAACCGTTAAGCCAGTTGTTTTTTATCTTCTTCATAAAATTTCCTTTCAGACTGTTTGACAAGATAATACCATATTGCATAAAAATCAACCTTTTTTCTGAAAAAAAGAAAGATTTTGTTCCGCTGTATATAAAAAAGTATTTAATTTTTTAGGCTGTGTACTAAACGCAGACTGATTTTTTATTACAAGGGGGCTTACGCCGCCCCGGCGTTCCACCCGCCTTTCTATTACGCTGACGCGTGACGCCGATTGCCTTATCACGGCGTAGCTTTAGCGAAGACGGAACCCCGGCGCCGGGTACGACCCGGTGCGATATTACGCTGGTGCGTGAGTGTCAGCGGCTGGGAGCGTCAGGCTGTTTTTCGGCGAAATGTTCGTTTCGTC
>JAFVUZ010000017.1 GCA_017502435.1 Lentisphaeria bacterium | reverse complement strand
TGAAGAGTTTATCTATAACCCCAAACTGCTGCCTTACTTCGGTATCGAAAACTACGGTTTATCCAAAGAAACTGTACAATATGAATTAAAAAATTTGAAAGTCGTTGAACTCTCCGGCAAAGAAACCGCCGCCGGTCCCGTCAAACTGAACGGCACCAGCCTTTTCAAAGGAATCTCATCAACAGAATGGCCATTAAATGCGCTGGTGAAAAAACTCGGTGAAAAAAAACTGCAGATTTACAATCTTGATACTCCCGGACAACATGTCGATAACGGAGCAAATATATTCAATCTGGTTCCGAATCCGCCACTGAATCCTGCGGAATTGCCCAGAAATTTCATTCTGGCGGATATTCCGCTTGATACTTTGCCTCCATATGTCCATAAACAGATACTTGCTTCTGTAAAAAACGGCGGACGTCTAATTATTCTCCGCGGATATTTTTCATTGAACAAGGGGAATTATGCCGGTACTGAACTGGCAAAAATACTTCCCGTTTCCGTCAATGACAAATGGAACGAACCCACAGTTCTCAAAAATGCTGAAATTATCAGCAGAAACGGCAAAATTGTTATGGCAGTCAGTAAATACGGCAAAGGCAAAGTTATTACTTCGCTGGAAATGCCGCATTTGCAGAAAGTCGGCGATTGTCTGCTTGAATATGATTACAATAAAGAGGGTTGATTACAATGGAACGTATTATTTCTCTGAATAAGAGCTGGCGTTTTGCAGTGGATAATGCGGCGGAAAGAAAAGCCGCTTCCGCCAAACATCAGTGGAAATTCAGAAAAGTGAAAGCCGGTCAGGAAGACGGCTTCAAATCAAATGGTTTTGATGACTCCCGCTGGGAACTTGTTGATTTGCCGCATGATTATTCAATCAGGACAGATTTCTCTGAAAAAAATGTTCACATGTGCGGTGCAAAAGATGAAGTGAATGTCTGGTACAGAAAAAATTTCCTTATGGATGAAAAATATGCAGATAAACACTTCACTCTGATATTTGAAGGCATTTCCATGACTGCGGAGATATATTTCAACGGTTCATTAATGGCAGTCGTACCCGGAGCATATACCTGGACAGAAATCGACATCACTCCGCGAATGCATTTCGGCAAAAATCCGAATTACATTTCAGTTTTTGTCCGCGGTGATACCCAGCAGATATGGAAATACGAAGGCATCGGCATTTATGATAATGTCAAATTGCTTGTCAGAGAACATTTGAATATCGCTCACAACGGGTTGTGGACACATTCTGAAAAATTGCCGTCAGGTCAATGGCTGCTTCATTGTGAAGCTGAAATTGATAATCATCTGTATGAAAACAGACGTGGTAAAGTTGTTTTTGAACTTTTTGACCGGGAAAATAATTCCGCAGGCATTGTTGAACAGCAGTTTGATATTGAATCAGACAGCAGACAGAATGTCAAAACAACGCTGCAAATTGCTTCTCCCCGCCTTTGGGATTTGGATGATCCTTATCTCTACAAAGTCGTCTGTTCAGTCATTTGTGATGATAAAATTACTGATACAGAAAGCGTATCAGCAGGTTTCAGAACTGCTGAATTTGACAGTGAAAAAGGATTTTTTCTGAATGGCAAAAAAGTATTCATTCAGGGGTTTTCAAATCATTTTGAACACGCCGGTGTCGGTTATGCCGTACCCGCAGCTATCTCTGAATATCGTATCCAATGCATAAAAAATATGGGGGCAAATGCTTATCGCTGTGCTCATTATGAATGTCTCGAAAGCGTCCTTGATGCGTGTGACAGACTCGGGATATTAGTCATGGACGAGAATCGTATGTTTGAAACCCGTCCAAGCAATATTGAAATGCTCCGCAACCAGATACGCCGCAACCGCAAACATCCGTCAGTTATTCTCTACGGACTTTTCAGCGAAGAACCTCTGCAATGTACTGCCGAAGGCGGAAAAATTTACCGTAAACTGAAAAGTGAAGCCGCAAAAATCGACAATACCCGTCCTTTCAGCGGCAGTACCCAGCGTGTACAAATATGCTGTGAAACTGATTCTGTTTTGCAGCCGATGGATGTCGCCGGTATCAATTATGAAGTATGGAACTGGGAAAAAGTTCATACAAAATATCCGGAAAAACCAATTATTGCCACCGAAATGACATGCATGCAGACCATGCGCGGCGAATTGGAATACAGTCCTGAAAAACTTCTTTTTGACGATTATTCCACCCAAAATCACTGGTTCGGAATGACTGCATTTGAGACATGGAAATTTGTTATGAATTGTCCGTATCTTGCAGGTGTTTTCAACCATTCAGCTTTTGACCACAGAGGCGAACCGCAGCCGCTGGGTTATCCGCTTATTTCCTGTTCATACGGAGCAATGGATAGTTGCGGTTTCCCGAAAACACTTTATTATGTTTTCCAGTCATGTTTCCAAAAAGAACCGATGATGTACATTTTCCCGCACTGGAATCACCGCCAAGGCGAAACCGTCAAAGTCATCACCGTTACAAATTGTGACAGCTGTGAACTCTTTCTCAATGGCAGAAGCCTCGGCAGTAAAAAATGTGATTTGCGTGAACCGTGCCTGTGGGATGTTGTTTTTGAGCCGGGGACTTTGCAGGCAACCGGTTACCGCAATGGTGTAAAAGTTGCAGAATATGAGGTTAAAACCGCTTTTGAACCGTACCGTTTGATTGCAGAACCTCATAAAACAAAAATCAAAAATGACAGTTATGATGCAGTTGCAGTAAATATTCAGGCTGTTGACCGTTTCGGAACTCCATGTCCGGATGCAGACAACCTTGTTTCATTCAAAGTTTCAGGCGGCAGGATTCTCGGCGTCGGCAACGGCAATCCCGGAAGTCATGAGCCGGATTTTGCAGAATCAAGAAAATTGTATCACGGCAAATGTCAATCAATAATCTCCTGCAATGCTCAATCAGAAGAGTTGATTATAGAGGCTGTATCAGCAGGACTGCTTTCAGCAGTGATTGAAATGCAGATTGAATCTGTACCACCTGAATTTCAACTCTGTGCTTCAGACAGCCGCATTATTGATAACTGGAAAGTTGCAAGCTGTGCCTCCGCAGTCAAACCTGACCCCAATATCCGCATAGACTGGAGCGAAAATAATGCTTATGTCAATGTCAATATGAGTTCAGAGCGTTATCAGGATGATTTGCAGCCGGGCTGGATGCTCTACCGTGCAGAACTCTGCATTCCCAATTCAGCCGGCAAAGATACTCCGGCTCATATGCAGTCCGGTTTTGGAAAATACAAAAATTGCGAAATCTGGATAAACGGCGAAATGCTGCTTCAGCATGCAAATGAATCTGAAGAGATCGTGGCAGTGCCATCAGTTGATTTCACTACAAAAGGTGCAGAAACTTTGTGTATCACAATTTTGCTGGAAACTTCCGGCGGCAGAGCAGGACTCAACGGTAGAGACAGAGATATAAGTATTATTCTTGACTAAGTATAAAAAGAAAGGAAAAATCATGCTCAGAATATCAACATTATTATTATTGTGTATTTTCGGAATGAGTACATTTGCCGTTTCCGTCACAGAAGACAGAGGCAAAATTACAGTTAAAAATTCCGAATATACCGTCGTTTACAGCAAAAATACTGCTTATGCCGGACTTTTCACCGGCAAAAAAGGCAGTGCCATGGCTATGCCGTATCTCTATCTGGATACAGAATTGGAGAAATATAATGAAAGAAAAAATCCGAAGCCTGTCATGGTAAACCGCCGTCAGCTCAAATTCAACAGCAGAATCAAAGAAAATTCCACCAATAAAGTCGTTCTGGAAATTTCCGCAAATTTCAATGGCGGCAAAATGACTGAAACTGTAACTTTTGATAATTCTCCCGTTATCAAATATGATGTTACTGTTGAACACAATGTACGTCTGCATCTGCATTCTCTCAAATTGCTCGCTGACGGGATCGGTCCGAAAGCTGTTTTCCGCCCAGATGACAAACGTGTGGCAGGGTATCCTGTTTATGGTAATGTAATAAGCGGTCAGGCATGGCGTGGGATGTATGAACCGTCATGGAGTCATTATTTTATCCTCGGTGCTGTCAATCATCCGAATTTCGCCGGAATTGAATATGGCATGACCGGCAAAAAAGAACAGAAAAATATCGAACATGCAGAAATCAGTGCAACAAGTATTCCTCTCGCTCAAAAAGGCAAAAAAGGCGTACAGAAATTCGCTTATACTGTAATTGTTTCTCCCTCTGTTGAAAAAGCGGAAAACGCCGCCGCCAAAATTTTCGGCAGAAAAAATACTCCGTACTTTTTCTCCTATGATACCGAAAAACTCATCGTCCGTCCCGGCAAGGAAAATGCTCTGCTCTGCAATATCACCAATCACGGACAGGCAAATGAAATTCTTCTGCGTACCTCTCTCATTTATAACCTTGCCGTTGAAAAAGTCATCAATGAACAAAAATTAAATCTCAAACAAAATTCAAAACAACAGCTGCGTATTCCGGTAAAATTCCCCTCTGATGCAAAATTCGGTGTGATTCTTAAAACTGATATGTTTGACAGAAACGGCAAACTTCTTGACAGTGCACAGGAATATTGCTGTATTACAGATTTTGCCCCCAGAGATGCCTCTTTCGGTATCACTAATGCAAGTCTGCTGTATACCAAAGGTATGGCAGAGGTCCAGAACAGCGGCTTCAAAAAGAGATATGTCGGTGCTT
>JAFVUZ010000209.1 GCA_017502435.1 Lentisphaeria bacterium | reverse complement strand
TTTACGCTGACGCGTTCCTCCGCCTGCCTTGTCACGGCGTAGCGCAGCGAAGACGGAACCCCGGCGCCGGGTACGCCCCGGAGTGATGTGACGCTGGTGCGTGAGTGTCAGCGGCTGGGAGCGTCAGGCTGTTTTTCGGCGAAATTTTCGTTTCGTCCTCCCGCATATAAAAGCGGGTGGAACGCTGCGGAATGACGAAACAAATCTTTCGCCGGATTAGCCACATCAGGGGTATGCCGTTCGTTGCTGTCGCAACTCACTATACCCCCGAACCCCCTCAATTTTTTTTATTTTATCAGTCAATGTTTAGTACAGAGCCAACTTTTTCAAAAAGTTTTTTCTTTTTCCCTGCATAAACATTCTTATTTCAAAGATGCCTCGGAGGCAACACGGCGATAGTTTACGATGGAGTGAGCGATACCTTTAGCGATTTGGTTGAGGTAGCGGTCGTTGCCGATAATTTTTTCGGAAGTTGGATTGGAGAGAAAGCCGCATTCGACGAGGACAGCGGGCATTTTGGCCTCTTTGATAACGAGGAAGCGGGCGTGTTTGACGCCGCGGTCAAGGGCTTTGCTGTAACTGAGCATGGCTCTCTGCATCAGATAAGCGAGGGCGAAATTGTTGCGGTCAAAATTATTGCCGGGATATTTTTTATAATCGATTTTGGAGGCATTGCTGGAGGATGCTCCGGCGGGAGTCATACAGTAAGTTTCAAGACCGTAAACTTTTTTGTTGGCGGCGGAATTGAAATGGATTGAAACCATGATGTCGGCTTTGTATTTATTGGCGGCGGCAACCCGGTCCTTAAGAGAAATAAAGGCATCGGAACGACGGCTCATTATGACTCTGAAGCCGTTTTTTACGAGCAGAGAACGCACTTTGGAAGCGAGCCGCAGAGTCAGGGATTTTTCGTAATAATATCTCCCCTCTGCACCGACGTCACGGCCGCCGTGACCGGGGTCAAGAAAGACTGTTTTGACATAATGTTTTCGCATCTTATGGCGGTTGATAAGCGGCATAAGCATAGTATCATAATCCATTTTGCTGACATAATAAACTCCGTTTTTTTGGTACAGAGAGTGACAGAGAGTTATCTGAACGCCGTTGAAAGATGCCGCCATTTTCTCCGGCGTAAAGGAAAAACTGTGATACCTGCCGGTCATATAAACCCTGCCGCCGCGTGCAGTCACACGGAATCTGTACATATTGGCAATGCTGTACAAACTGATATATTGCCGTTTAAAAAAGGTCGCAGTACGCAGTTTGGGCGGTGCGGAAAAAACCGGCATCAGCCACAATGCAAGTATAAATACTGCAAAAATTTTAACAGTTATATGCTCAAAAAATTTCACTTTTTATATTTCCAGCAAACTTATATGTTCAGAAAAATCCGTTTCCGGCGGATACATCACCTCGGTATTTTCACCGAGCCTGACCGGTTCGGCAATAGAACCGAAAACAAAAGTTTTTGCCTCAAGCAAAGCATCGTCCCATTCCATACCCAATGCCAAATTGGCACATATTGCAGCACTGAAAGTACATCCGATACCGTGAGTATGACGGCAATTTTTGAGCATGGGGGCACGCAGTTGATAAATATGACCATCGTATGCAACAGCATCAACAGCATATTTATCCTGTTTTAACTGACCGCCTTTGATAACGCAAATTGTTTTGTAAGTATCGGAAATTGATTTGGCGGCATTAAACAAATCTTTTTCATTTTTGATTTTCATTCCGACAAGGCGTTCAGCTTCAACGACATTCGGAGCAACAAGATAACTTGCACCCAACAGTTCATCACACAAAACCTTCCAGCCGTCATCTGACAGCAATTCTTTTCCGGAATCATCAGCAAAGACCGGGTCAACAACAAGTTTCAATTTATATTTTCTGACGGCGGCGGCAACTGCACGGACAATTTCCGGATTAACCAGCATACCGCATTTGGCAAATTTGACCGGCACACTGTCAAGAATTGCATCTATTTGAGCAGAAATGCTTTCCGCAGAAATCGCCTGAATATCTGCAATTTTGAAAATATTCTGTGCCGTAACCGCGGCAACAGCCGAACAGCCGTAAACAGCAAAGGCATTGAATGTACGCAAATCCGCCTGGATCCCGCCTCCGCCGCAGCTGTCACTGCCGCCGATGGTCAAAGCCGCCGGATAAAAATCGATTTTTGTTGTATTTTTGTTTTTCATTAGACTTGTCATTTCCTGAATCTATATTATATTATCAACAGAGTAATATATATTTAATTTCAGGAAAAACAATGATTTTTTCAAAGATATTTAAAATTTTTCTTCTGTTTTTGCTTTTTCCGGCAGTTTTGAGTGCGGCAAAGGACAGAAGTTTTTATCTCAATGAACATTGTCAAATCGAATTTACCCCGACAAATGAACTTGTAACTCCGCTGCTGATGGAATACGCCAGAGAAGTAAACAACCGCATGACTGCCATTTTCCCCGGAAAAGACCGCCGGGCAGAAAAGAAAAAACATCGCAAATTCACAATATTCATTTCTGATGACACTCAAAAAACTATGACTGTCAAAAGCGACCGCCGCAATATAACAATTTCCCTCGGCGGCGTTACGCCGGATTTTCCCGGAGATTACCGTTTCCTGCACAATCTTTTCAGTGCAGTTGCAATTCAGGCTATCCCTTATGAACAGGAGAAAGTCCGTACCAACTGGAAATTGCCGCACTGGTTCTTTCTGGCTCTTCACTCAAAAGTCAAAAATGCTTTTACCGGACAGAAAATCCTCCGCAGTTCAAAAACAATTCCGGGGGTCAGGCTCTTTCTTGAAAAAAACTTTTTCCCCGATCCGCTGCAAATCGAATCATGCAACGGAGAACTTATGTCAAATATTGAAATCTTTTTTATTCAGGATTACTGCAGACTGCTCTTGGATCTCTGTACAATGTATGCAAACAAAGAACCGAATGCAGCCGGCATATATCTGCGGGAACTTTATCTGGCGGAAAACAGTTCCGACCCCGCAGTTTTTCAGCGTATAATCATCCGTTTTCTGCAGAAACACGCAGAACTGCACCTGAAGCGTATGCTTGATGATCCCTCCAAATATACCGAAAAAGAACAGCTTGATATTTTCTTGAAATTTCATGCCGGACATCTCGCTTTTTCATACAGCAGCCCTGCTCCTGCAAATTACCTGAAACAGCGTTTTCAGGAATTGAAAAAAGTACGCTTTACTGAAATCGGCAAAGACAGAAAACCGACCGGAAAAATAATTGAAAGCACCATCGATCAACTGCCAGTCCTTATCCGCAAACACCCGATAGTAGTTGATGTTCTGCATTTGAAACGCGGAGAACTGCTTTATTTCAGAAGCATTGCAAGTTCATTTCTGACCGCCGAAGCAAACGATCTTATTGAACTGCTTGCCAATGTCAAAGATTCATGGCTTTTCGGCACATCACAATCAGAAATACGCAAAAGCTGTCAGAAACTTGAAGAAAAAATCGCTGAATTTGAAAAAATCGAACTCTTCCTCGAAAAAACTGAAACCGAAAACCTCAGCCCTTTTCAAATCTTTCCTCACGAATTTTCCATCGAAAAAGAACACCGCAATATCACCGTACCTGAAAGTTTTCTCCATAAACTTGAAGAAGCCGAAAAATCTTACCTGAAGTAAATATATGGGACTTTTCAAACTACATTCCGATTACAAAATGTCAGGCGACCAGCTGAACGCATTCAAACGCCTCTCGGCCAATCTTGATTCATCACAGAAATATCAGACCTTGCAGGGTATCACCGGCAGCGGCAAAACTTTTACTCTCGCCAATGTCATTTCTCAAGTCAACTGTCCGGTTCTCGTTATATCGCACAACAAAACTCTTGCCGCACAGCTTTACAGCGAATTCAAATCTTTCTTCCCCGAAAATGCAGTCGAATATTTCATAAGTTATTACGACTATTATCTCCCCGAATCATACATTCCTCAAACCGATACATATATTGCCAAAGACGCCTCCATAAATGAAAATATTGAGCGTTTGCGGCTCTCCGCCAGCAGCAGTCTGACCGAAAGACGCGACTGCATTGTCGTCGCCAGTGTATCATGCATTTACGGTCTCGGTTCTCCGGATGATTATGCCAATATGTGCATACATCTCAAAGTCGGCGACCATGCTGAACGCAACGACATTTTAAAGGGGCTCATCGATATTCAATACAACCGCAATGATACATCGCCGTCGCTTGGGGAATTCCGTGTCAGAGGTGACTCCATTGACGTTTTTGAACCGCAGCGGGAAGAATTTGTCCGCATCTCTTTCTGGGGGGATGAAGTCGAATCCATCGACCGCTTCAATGCAGTTTCAGGCAAACTTAAAAATCATGCGGACAAAGTAACTCTTTTCCCCTGCAAACATTTTGTTCTGCCAAAATCACGCATTGATGAAGCTTCTGCCAAAATTATGCAGGAAATGCGTGAACGGGTCGATTTTTTTGAAAAAAACGGCAAACTTGTCGAAGCTCAAAGACTCTCTCAGCGGGTTCGTTATGACCTCGAAATGATGCAGGAAATAGGATATTGCAGCGGCATTGAAAATTACTCCATGCATCTTGCAGGTCGCAGTGCAGGAACCCGCCCGTACACGTTATTCGACTTTTTCCCCGAAGGTTTTCTGACCATTATTGACGAATCCCATGTCACTCTGCCGCAGTTGAATGCCATGTACAAAGCCGACCGCAACCGCAAAACAACCCTCATCGACCACGGATTCCGTCTCCCCTCTGCCCTCGAAAACCGTCCAATGAAATTTGACGAAATTGAAGATTCTTTCGGCAAAGTGATTTTTGTATCTGCCACTCCGGGTGACTTTGAACGTGAACACTCCTCCGAAATCATTCCGCAAATCATCCGACCGACCGGCTTGCTTGACCCCGAAATCACTGTCCGTCCCCTCGCAAATCAAGTTGACGAATCAATCGAATTTATTCGTGCCGCCGTCGAAAAAAATGAACGCACCATTGTCACTACTCTGACCAAAAAAGGTGCAGAACAACTCAGCGATTATCTATCTGAACTGAATATCAAAGTCAGTTACATTCACTCCGAACTTGATGCTCTCGCCCGTGTTCAGGTTCTTTCTAAACTGAAAACCGGCGATTTCGACTGCGTTATCGGGATCAACCTCCTGCGTGAAGGTATCGACCTACCGGAAGTCGCACAGGTCCTGATTCTCGACGCCGACAAAGAAGGGTTCCTCCGCTCTGCCCGCTCTCTGATTCAGGTTGCAGGACGTGCCGCCCGTAACGCAAACGGCCGCGTTGTCCTTTTCGGAGACCGCATCACCGATAGCATGAAAGAACTCATTGACACCACTGAAAAACACCGTGCCATTCAGATTGAATATAATAAAAAACACAATATCACCCCGAAAACTGTTATCAAATCCGACCGTGTCAGCATCAGCGAAGTCGTCAAACTTTCAACCTCCGCCAAGTCCCCCGATGAGAAAAAATCCGCAAAAGACAAAACTACCGTCTTTGATTCCCCCCTCCCCGACGGCGATCTCGCAAAAACTCTTAACCTCTCCCCTGACGAACTCCATGATTTCATTCTCCAACTCGAAGCAGAAATGCTTCAAGCCGCTGAAAATCTCGAATTTGAACACGCCGCTGACCTCCGTGACCAAATCCGTTTACTTTCTTTCGAAGTGAAAGAAAGTAAAACAAAGAAAGCTGAGTACTATTGATAGAACAATTAAAGCAAACATCTCGAATGACTCTTTCCAAATAAACGGATGTCCATTCGATTGATACAGTAAAACAAAGAAAGCTGAGTACTATTGATAAAACAATTGGCTCTGTACTAAACATTGACTGATAATGTGAAAAAATTTGAGGGGTTTGGAGTATAAACAATGAACGGCAATACCCCAATTATGGCGAAGTCTGGCGAAAGATTTGTTTCGTCATTCCGCAAAAAAGCGGGAGGACGAAACGAACATTTCGCCGAAAAACAGCCTGACGCACCCAGCCGCTGACACTCACGCGCCAGCGTCACATCGCTCCGGGTCGTACCCGGCGCCGGGGCGGTGTA
>JAFVUZ010000208.1 GCA_017502435.1 Lentisphaeria bacterium | reverse complement strand
CATAGCACTGCGGACTTCATCATACAGCTGGGCAGACTTTTCCTTGAACATGGTGGCGGTATCAACCTCTAACAATAATTGCGCACCACCTTTCAAATCCAATCCAAGCGATATCGGGTGCATCCAAGATGGAAAATATTTTGATGCATTTGGCGAAATTGTTGGCACCGCCAACAGCACCCCAAACACCGCAACAAAAATAATTGCTAATTTTTTAATTCCTGATATACCGTAAGTCCTTTTGCCGTCAAAAGATATTTTTGCCGGGGATGGCGGGGACTTTGTCTTGCTGCTTAATGGTTATTTCCGTAATGACCTTTCTGAAATTACTCTGGTTATCAATCGTCTGTGGCAAAATCAAAGTATAAATTCATTAACAACAGTCAATTGTATTTTGCTTACAACAGAAAATCAGAATTATGAAAAGTTCCGCTTACAGCAATTTTTATATTCTTGCGGCTTAAATCAGATGATTTCACAAAACTATCATCAACGCACTTTCGGCTTTTCACGTTTCAGATAAAAATTTTATAAAAAATTTGCTTTTTCAGTTTTTAATGATACATTAGAAATGAGATTTGAGGTAATACATGAACAATAAAATTTCCATACGTTTTTTTAATGACCGTGAGGTGCGGGCTGTTTGGGATGAGGAAAATTCCAAATGGTTCTTTTCTGTCATTGATATTGTATCTGTGCTGAATGAGCAGGATGATTACACCAAAGCCAATAATTATTGGAGATGGCTGAAACGTAAACTCAAACAAGAAAAACCTCAACTTGTGAGTGCCGCTCACGGTTTCAAATTCACTGCTGCTGACGGTAAAAAGCGTTTGACTGACTGTTTTGACAGCGAAAGCATAATTGAACTTGCAAAAAATTTTCCGAACAACAAGGCGGCAAAATTTCTGGATTGGTTTCTTTACAGCGAAAACACTATTGACGGTCAGAGCAAAAAGAAAGCATACGCTCTTTTTGAAAGCGGAATTTTAAACAGTCTGGAAATCGGAACTGTGAAATGTTTACAGCAGATTCATGCTTATTTATTCGGCGGCTTATACGATTTTGCGGGACAAATCCGCAGTAAAAATATCAGCAAAGGCGGTTTTCAGTTCGCTATGGCTCAATTTTTGACCTCTTCGTTGCAGACAATAGAAGCCATGCCGGAAAGCACTTTTGAAGAAATTATTGATAAATATGTGGAAATGAATATCGCCCATCCATTCATGGAAGGCAACGGTCGCAGTACCCGCATCTGGCTGGATTTAATGCTTAAACGCACACTCAAAAAGTGTATTGATTGGAGTAAAGTCAACAAAAATTCTTATCTTGAAGCCATGCGAAAAAGCGTTGCAAACAGCAATGATTTAAAAACTCTTTTAGCACCTGCATTGACCGACAAAATCAACGATCGTGAAATGTTCATGAAAGGCATTGACTACTCGTATTACTACGAAAGCGATTCCGATACATTTTAACGGGAAAATATTTTTTATTTCGACCCGATAGGGGTGATTTTGAGATTACATATAGAAAATAAACCCGTTCGGGGCGAAAATGCATTTTTTTATTAAAAATCGCACCGTTCGGGGCGTTTTTATGTTTGACAAAAAGATAAAAGCGATTATATTAACGGTGAAAGGACCTTAATTATGAAAATAGAATTATCAAATGCTTCACAACTTGCAGATATTATCCGTACTGAACGCAAACGGCAGCATGTTACTCAAATACAACTTTCTCAATTGGCAAATGTCGGTGTTCGTTTTGTGCGTGACTTGGAGGATGCGAAAACGACAATGCATTTTGATAAAGTTCTGAAAGTTCTCGAAACGCTCGGAATCACAGTCGAATTAACCACAAGAGAGGATTATGAATAATGGAAACTCTCAATGTCTTTCTGCTTGATAAACTTGCCGGCTATCTTGAATCTGACAATGGAAAATTGTCGTTCCGTTATGCAGAAGAATATTTGGAAGATAAAAATGCGATTCCGCTTTCATTTTCCATGCCGCTTCAAAAGGAAAGCTTTGATAATCAATCAACTGCAACTTTTTTTGATAATCTTCTCCCACCCGATACTGTACGTAAAAAGCTGGGAAAAATACTGCATTTGTCCCGTCACAATATTTTCGGTTTTCTGAAAGCTATCGGCGGTGATTGTGCAGGGGCGATTTCGCTTTATCCGTCTGAACTTGAAAATAATGCAGATTTTCAGGAGCAGCCCCATTTGAGAGAACTTTCAGATAAAGAGACTGTTGAAATTTTAACCGGTCTGCACAGACGTCCGTTGAATATCGGTAGAGAAAATGGTTTTCGCATATCCGGAACCGGTGCACAGGATAAGTTGATTGCCTGCGTTTCGGATGGTAAAATTTTCCTGCCTTTATTTGGCGAACCGTCAACACATATTATTAAAGTTCCGATAAAAGATTATCCACATAGTGTATTCAATGAACTTTTTTGCATGAAATTGGCTGAAAAAATGAAATTTCCTACGCCTGATTGTGATATTTTTTATTTGAATGACATTCCTTATTATTGTGTAAAAAGATACGACAGAAAAATTGCAAATGGTAAAAATGTCAGATTGCACCAGGAGGATTTTTGTCAATTATTCAGTGTTGATCCGGAAAAAAAATATGAAAATGAGGGCGGTCCGACTGTTTCAGTATGCTTCAATCTGCTCAAAAAAGTACATATAGATATTGCCGGACAAATTGATTTTCTCCGCCGGATCATATTTAATTTTCTTATCGGCAACGGAGATGCTCACGCAAAAAATTTCTCTGTACTTTATAAAGGAAAAACAGCTTATTTGGCACCTGTTTATGATTTATTGTGTACGGAAGTTTATGATAATCTTTCACCTGAATCTGCAATGTCTATCGGGCATGAATTTAATTTTGCTGAAATATCAAGACAAAATTTCTCAAATATGGCAGTTGAATGTGATATAAGAGCAGAAATTGTTATGAATCAAATTGAAGATTTGATTGGAAAAATTGTACCTGCAGCAACAGAACTTGCCAATGAATTAAATATCAAATATCCCTGTCCGATTTATAATGATATTATACAAATTATCAAACATAATGCAATGCAGTTGACTGTGAAAAAACAATAAATTTTATTTGACAAAAGAAGAAAATGGTAATATATCTACAGCAGGTTGTTTGAGAATTGAAAAGCCGTTTTAGTAATAAAATGGTAAAAAATGGTAACGATAGGCAGATGAAGTTGATTTCCTGATAAAATGTGCTATTGTAATATTCAGGTGTTTTTATCGTACAACTATACAATATAAAGGAATGAAAATGAAAATTTTTCATGTAATAATATTAATGTTTTTTATGTTTTTTGCAATGTCATGCCATGCGGCAAACATGAGCAGAAAAAACAAGCAATCCGTTATGGAAGATTTAAAGCAGCTTAAACAAAACTGTTGCTTATTTATGCGGCAGAAATATTTTAATTATCAACAATCCTTGAATTTGATGTCTTCTTTACAATCAGACGGCAGCTGGAAGGATATTGATTACAAATGCCAGAATCTGTCATATTGGTCACCGGCAACCCATTTGACAAGATTGCGTATAATGACTGCCGCATGGAGCAGCAAAAATTCCCCCTTGTATCATTCCTCAGAATTGGGGGCTGCTGTTAAACGGGGAATTGAATTTTGGGTGAAAGAAAAAAGATATTCCAAAAACTGGTGGTGGAATGACATCTTTGTTCCGATGACGCTCGGACATATTTTTATTATGGGAGAAGACCTTTTTAAAGATACTTCTCTAATGCAATCTGTAATGCCTTATCTGGAGCAGGCAAAGTTCGGCATGACCGGGCAGAATCGTATCTGGCTTGCCAAAGGTGTACTTTTTAAAGCAATTCTGACCAATAATGACAAACTTGTTGAACAGGCTGCCAAAGAAATGACTGCGGAGATTGTTTACAGTGATTGTGAAGGGATAAGAGTTGACGGTTCTTTTCATCAGCACGGGCCGCAGCTGCAATTCGGCAATTACGGTTTGAGCTATCTTGGAAATATTACGGTTCTCATCTGTTATTTTGCTGACACACGCTGGGCTTTCTCTGAAATTGCCCCGTTCCGCGATATGGTGCTGAACGGGATGAAATGGACTTTGTGGCGTGATGTTATGGATATTTCCGCACAGGGGCGTCAAATCAAGCAGGATTCTCAAAAAGAAAAGAATAAAAATATCCGTAATTCAATCGCCCTCCTTGCTGAAAAAGATTCTGATTTTGCCGCAGAATATCTGCAGGAACCTGTCGGCAACAAAATGTTTTTCAATTCGGATTACATGATTCACCGCACAAAAAATTTCTATGCATCGTTCCGTGCAAATTCTGTCAAAGCCTATCCGGTTGAAACCTATATCATCGGCGATAATCTGCTCGGCAGATACCTTTCAGACGGTGTTATGCAAATCATGCGTTCAGGGAATGAGTATTTCAATGTCGCAGGCTGCTGGGAATGGAACCGTTTGCCGGGAACAACTCTTCCAGCCATGCCGCTGGTCAAATACAATCCGCCTCATGCTCCGGAAGTTAAAATTTTCACTCCCACCAGAGTCAAAGGTGAATCCGTTTTTACAGGCGGTGTTTCGGACAATTGCAAATACGGAGCCATGGTTTATTCTATGAATCTTGACGGGGTGAAAGCTGAAAAAGCGGTATTTTTCGCTGATGATATAATCATTGCATTGGGCAGCGGAATAGAGTCGGATTCACCCTATCCTGTCGCTACGACTGTGGAACAGAGTTTGCTTTGCGGCAAAGTTGAGCAGGGAGAAAATTGGTTTTATCATAATAATATCGGATATTCAGGAAAAAACATTTCACTTTTTGCAGGAAAACGCAAAGGTGATTGGAAACCTTTGTGGGGCGGCTACAAAAAATCCGTCCCTGATGAGAAAGAAATTTTCCAGCTGACCATTGAACATGGCAAAAATGTCCGCAACGGCTCTTACGAGTATGCAATTTATCCTGATATCAAACTCAATGATATGCCGAATGCAGTAAAATCTTATCAGGTTCTTGCCAATAATGAAACAGTTCAGGCAATTAAATTGAAAAACGGCATTATTATGGCAATTTTTCATAAACAAGGCAAAATTGCAGATTTTGTCACTGATTCAGCAGGTGCTTTCATAATTACTGATGAAAAAATATTCTCTGCAGACCCGACACAGAAAAAACATGTATTCAATCTGACTTTGAATAAAAAAGCATATAAAATCCTCCTGCCGACAGGACGATTCGCAGGTCAGACAGTTGCAGTCGCAAGATAAATGTATATGCAATATATTATCGGAGCGGAACTCGAATTACGGAGAATTTATGCCTGTAATTATAGATAATCAACTGAAAGAACAAATACCTTATGAAGCGATTTATCCGATTGCATTCTATGAGCATGAGTTGGAGACACTGCCGCAATGGAGCGGCCCTTTTCACTGGCATCCGGGATTTGAAATAGCAACCGCAGAAACCGGAGTTCTGGATTATCAGGTCGGGGATAAACATATTATACTGAATGCCGGAGACAGCATTTTTGTAAATGGCAATGTCCTTCATTGTATCAGACAGATTTCAGGAAAAATTCCGGACCCCATGCCGAACATGGTTTTTTCCGGAAGCCTGATTGCTCCGGAAGGAAGTTTGATATATGAAAAATATATTTCTCCGCTTCAGCAATGTGATGAGCTGCCTTTTATTGTCTTTGCTGCCGGCAATCAATCTCTGCAGAAAATAAATGTTTTGATACGGGAAATTTATCATTGTTTCCGGAATCCATGTACTTGCAGTGAAATGACCATTCAAAGAAATTTGAGTCATATTTTTGAATATATTTACTCGAATATGAGTTGTTTTCCACGTTATAAATCAAACCGTATACAACTGCTCAACCAGATACGGCTGCAAAAAATGCTGGATTTTATTTACAGTCATTATCAGGAACATATCACCCTCGAAGATATAGCTCATGCAGGTAATGTGAGCAGGAGCGAAGCCGGACGCTGTTTTAAAACATTTATAAACAGTTCTCCGATAGAGGTGCTTATTCAGCATCGGCTTCAGATTGCAGGCAAGATGCTTGCAGAAAAAATATATACCGTAAAAGAAATAAGTGATTTCTGCGGTTTCAATTCTGTAAATTATTTCCGGCGGCAGTTCAAAACAAAATATGGAGTTACGCCCGGAAAAGTACCATATTTGGGTAAATAGTGTTCTTTTTTGCAAATAATTCTCATTGATAATTCCTGTTTCCGGCGATATATTATATAAAAATTTGTCAAAACAGGAGATATTATGAACCAGAAGAAAAATTACAAAAAAACATTGACCGCCTGTTATCTCGGATTTGTGACCCAGGCAATATCTGCAAATTTTACTCCTTTGCTCTTTTTGACTTTCAAAGGAACGTATGGCATAAGTCTGGAACAGCTTGCAATGATTCCGATGGTTTTTTATTTTACCCAGCTGCTTGTGGATATTGTTGCCGCAAAGTATGCAGATAAAATCGGCTACCGTCTCTGCGTCATAGCATCACAAATATTGTCTTCGATGGGGTTGCTGTTTTTGACATTTCTGCCTGATTTAATGCCGAACTCTTTTGCGGGGATTTTGATTGCAGTCGGGCTTTATGCTATCGGAAGCGGATTGATTGAAGTATTGTTGAGTCCTATTGTTGAAGCCTGTCCTTTTGAAAACAAAGCGGGCGTAATGAGTTTACTGCACTCTTTTTACTGCTGGGGTGCGGTGGGGGTGATTCTCGGGTCGACACTGTTTTTTGCTTTATTCGGGATTGCACAGTGGAAAATACTGACAATTCTATGGGCATTGATTCCCCTTTATAATGCGATAAATTTCATAAGCTGTCCTATCGAAAAACTCGGAGAAGAGGGCACAAATATGAGTATCCGTCAGCTGTTGAGCGTTCCCATGTTCTGGATGATGATATTTTTGATGATTTGTGCCGGTTCATCTGAAGCTACTATGTGTCAATGGGCTTCAGCGTTCACAGAATCTGCTCTTGAAGTTTCCAAACTCATCGGCGATTTGGCGGGGCCGTGTCTTTTCGCTGTATTTATGGGAATTGCCCGTATGCTGTACGGGAAGTTCAGCGAAAAACTCAACTTGGTTAAAACCATGCTTTTATGCGGTTTTTCTGCCGTTTTATGTTATTTGCTGGCATCACTGGCACCATTGGCGATACTTGGCTTGGCAGGATGCGCACTCTGCGGTCTTGCAGTTGGAATCATGTGGCCGGGGACAATCAGTCTTTCTTCGCAAAAATGTCCGGGAGGCGGGACTGCAATGTTTGCCTTTCTGGCATTGGCTGGTGATCTCGGGGCGACTGCCGGACCGGTATTGGTCGGCAAAGTGGCAGAAATGACAGGAGAAAACCTTAAAAACGGACTGCTTGCGGCAACGATATTCCCGGTTTGTCTGGTAATAGAATTGTTTTTACTCAGCAAACTCTTCCGCAAAGCCGATTGACAGAAAAAAAATGCTCTCAAATGCCATAATTTTTGACTTTCAATAAAAATGCCTGTAAAAAAGAGTCGTTTAATCCTTGAAGGGTGGAAATATTATGCTCAAATCAAAAAAGATCCGGAACAGGCCATCGTAAAAATAGAAAAACTGCAACAGCAAATTCCGAATTCATATGAAGGATTCAGAACAAAAGAAGAACTTGAAAAAGCCGGATTTAAATAAATGTCGGCGGTGCGACTGTTTTCCGGGGCGGCTTTTATTTCTGCGGAATTTTCAGACATTTCGTTTGAGGTGAAAGCCGTTCTCTGTTTGGATTTTTATGCGTTCAGAGATGTTTTCCGAAGAAACGGTATAGTTCAGCAAATTTGCATTGTCAGCAACTGTTTTGAGCTTAAGAGAACTATTCCGAAGAATTAAAACACCCTTCACCATACCTTGTTTTCTCTACAATCCCGTCATTTATGATGGGATTTTTTTATGCCGTGATTTTACCCAATGAATGGCAAGGATTTACACCGATTTTGCTGCCGAACAGAGAACAATCATAAATGCGGTATTTTCTCAAAATCGGGTGTGTTTTGCATAAATCTTGCGGAAATTCTCTGTTTGTAAATGTCGGCAGTCATTTATGAAAGTCTAAAACAAAAGCATTAATTAAGTAAAAATCACACAGCCAATGGCAGTTATTCTATTTTTTTACAAGCAAAGGAAAAATCAGTATTGATTTTTGTGAAAAATGTGGTACATTACGGTGTAATTATATAAAATAAAGAAATCCAGGTGGCAATATGACAAAGAAGAATCAATCTCAAAGACTGACTAAACAGCATAAAAAATCGCATGGAGAAATAGGTATTTTTGGCGCAGAAGCAAAAGAACACGACTCTCTTGTTTGTAAAGTTTCAAAAAAAATTATTACAAGTTTACAAAAGGAATACCCACAATTAAAGTTCAGGTATAGAGTATCTGTCAGTAAAAAAGAAATTAATGAAGCTTTGCAAAAGCTTGATAAAGAATTGGGCTCTACTTTGTATTTGGCAAATTCACGCATAAAACCTGATGGTGGGATTGTTGAGGTAAATGATGACCAAGGTAATTGGCGCATTATTCTTGTTTCTGAAGCAAAATTTCAAGGTAAAGACATAGATAATATAAAACAGGGAAAACTTGTTGGAAAAAATAATGATCAGGATTTGATGGCAGCGGGAAATGCAATTGAGCGATCTCATAAAAATATTTCTGAAATAGCTAATTATATGCTGAATGAAGCATATTTCCCTTATGTCTTATTTTTAGAAGGTTCAAATTTCCTTACCCAAGATGTTTCAATCACAAGACCAGATGGAAGAACTATTGTGTTGAAATATAATTCAGGAACCCTGAATAGGCTTGACCGCCTTACCTCTGCTAATTATGGATTGCCTCTTAATGTCAATCTCTGCGTTAACCGTTTTGTAAAATCTCAAGATAGAGTAATAATGTTACAAGCAGCAACTATTTGCACACAAGGTTCAGGAGAACATTGGAGCGAAGCAGAAATGCATTCCGTAATGCTGGATATTGCCAAAACATCAATTAAAGCTCTGGCAAAAGATTTATTTGATCAACTAACAAATAAGTCTTTTTAAAGAGGAGATTTTTGTATGGCAATTCATAACAAATCCCATAGCAATTCTGGCTTAATGTCAATGAATCGAATGAATAAGGACTGCATAAAGCATAAGTCAAGCGTTGAATTTGAAATTCCGGATTATACAAACTGTTTATTATTAAATCAGGATTGTTTGGAAATTCTATCAAAACTACCGGATAATTCGATAAACCTTATATTGATAGATCCTCCATATAATTTGGATCTAGCGTCTTGGGATACATATGATAATTACATGGAATGGGCAAAAAAATGGCTTGATGAATCTTATCGCGTTTTGTCTCCTAATGGCAATATGGTTATTTTTGGAGGAACGCAGTTTCAAAACGTTAGAAGTGGGGATCTTATTGAGATAATACATTATTGTCGGCATTATACGAAATGGCGTTTGGTTAATACAATAGTATGGTATTACAAAAATGGGATGTCTGCACATCGTTACTTTGCCAACCGTCATGAAGAAATTATTTGGCTGACTAAAACTGACAAGTATTATTTTGATTTAGATTCCGTCAGAGTACCTTATTCTGCTAAAGATTTGGAAGTGGCCTTAAAAGATAAAAGGCTTATCCCAGAAAATGTTAAAAAAGGAAAAAATCCGACAAATGTTTGGGAAATTGGGCGTTTGAACGGAAATTCTTTAGAGCGAGTTGGGCATCCGACTCAAAAACCGCTGGAAATAATAAGGAGATTAGTTAGAGCATTATCATATCCAGATTCAATTGTTTTAGACTTTTTTTCAGGCAGCGGAACAACAGGTCGGGTTTGCATAGAAGAAAAACGGAATTGTATAATGTGTGACAAAGATATTGAATCTCAACGATATTTTGAAAAACATATCAAAAATATGCAACAGACTAATCTTGCCCAACCATATATTATGTCAGAAACGCTGGAGGGCTTTTTTAGAAATATAAAAAATAATTGCAGTGAAAATCAAGCAATTATATATCCTGAACGGTTACTGTTTTAAAAATGCTTGCGGTGCGACTGTTTTTCGGTGCGGCTTTCATTTCTGCGAAAAATACAGATATTTCGTTTGAAGAGAAAGCCGTTCTCTGTTTGGATTTTTATGCGTTCAGAGATGTTTTCCGAAGAAACGGTATAGTTCAGCAAATTTGCATTGTCAACAACCATTTTAAGCTTGAGAGAACTATTCCGAAGAATTAAAACACCCTCCAGGATAATTCATGCCGCCCAACTGCAGTAAATGATTTATTACTTCAATTGCGTTTACCATCAATCAGATATTGACGGTAACCATAAGTGTTGGAGTTTCCAGCCTTAATCAAATCATCTTCAATATTTTTGATAACATCAGCTTTATTGTCAGCATCATTTGCAGGAAGGACTTCTGCGACAACCAGCAGTTGTGAACGTTTGGTTGCTTCAGTTTCAGTAGAAAAAAGCCAGCCGAGAAGCGGCAAATCTTTCAAAATCGGAATACCGCCTGAAACCTGCATGACACTGCGTTTTTCTATGCCGCCGATGACCAGTTTTGTGCCGCTGTTGGAAATCATAAATTCAGTATCAACCCCTGCCCCCTGCTGAATTCTCGGAGCCCCGTCGGAGGTGTAACCGATCAGAGATGAATTGTTGATTTTAACTTTAAGTTTGGTGGCAAGAGTGTTGATTACCGGAGTCATTGAAATTGAAAATCCGAATTTATCAGTCGCTTCAAAATCAATATTGCTGCCGCGGTTACTGACAGCATTTTTGCTTATAAGTTCATTTTCGTAACCATCTTCAAGTTTTGCGGCTTTGATATATTTGCCTGAATCTGCTCCCGCAACGGTAAAGACCGCCGTTGAATCGCCTGCAATTCTCAAAATATATCTGTTGTTATCATCTTTGCCGATTTTGCTGACGGTGATTCCGGTATCTGCTGATACGGAAATTTCTTTGCCGGTGCCGGTAATGCCGATAACATCTCCGGCAGTTATACTGAAAAGATTACCGGCAATGTTATATTCTTTCGGAGAAACCGGAGTTGATTTTGCTGTAAAATACTGGGTGAATTTTTCGATTTTACCTTCAGCGTTGTTACCGATAGTGATTTCTGAAGTATGGAGAACTTTGGCTTTCCCTTTGCTTGTCAAAAAATCAATATATTTGGTGTTCCATTTGGGGTTGAATTGGAAATAAGTACTCTTGTTCCAGTCTGCACCTCCGGCAAGTGCGGTTCCATTGTGATTTTGAGCGAATCTGCCGCCTGCATTAAAGAGGTCGATTCCTTCATTATTTTTCCATGCCTGAAAATCCAGACCGATTTTGGTATCATTTTCAGCATAAAGTTCATAAACTGTAACTTTGGCACGGACGCTCGGTTCAGATTTATCATATTTGCTGATAACATCCATGATATTCTGTCTGGAAAAAGGTGCGGTATTGAAAAACACCAGATTGAGTTCAGGATCTTCCACCAGAACATCATTGCCGCCGACATTGTTCATAACATTATTGCGGCTGTATGCACCGATATTTCTGACCATTTCCAGCAAATCGGATGAGGAACGGAATCTGGGAGAATAAACATAAGTCTGACGTCCGGAACTTGAAACAAGTCTGGGCTTGTCCAATTCTCTGACAATAGAATCAAATCCCTGCACGCCCGGAGTATCTTCAAAACGGTAATCCTCCGCAGAAATCAGCAGCAAAGCACTGCCGTCGGCAAATTTTACGGCTTCAACATTGGTATTATTATCAGTTACTTTGCGGGTTTGAACTATGGACCGGATATATGAACGCAGTTCATAGGGGTCAATATTTTTGATTTCGTATGCTTTTGTAATAACGTTGGGATCGGCATTGTCACGGACAAAGTGAACGACATCGGTATCTTCTTTGACTGCGACATTAAGTCTGGCATCAATGCGGCTGTTGTCATAGGGAGCGGCAGGATCTGCACCGAAAGCAGTAAAACTGCCGAGAAGTGCCGCCGCCAGAATATATTTTGAATTGTATTTCATAATCATTTTCAATCTTTCTTTTAATTATTCGCTATGTTCCCAATACGGGGAGATATCTGTATCTTGTGTTTTTTTGCAGGGGCTTACGCCGCCCCTGCACCCGGCGCCGGGTACGACCCGGAGCGATGTGACGCTGGCGCGTGAGTGTCAGCGGCTGGGTACGTCAGGCT
>JAFVUZ010000207.1 GCA_017502435.1 Lentisphaeria bacterium | reverse complement strand
TTTTTTTCTGTTTTTTTGTGGAATTATTTCCTTTTTTTATATTTGAACTTGACTTTTAACCGTGTATGGGTTAAATTATAAAAAGACGGTTATAAGAACGGAGAAGCGTTATGGATATACAGACTGTAAAAGATTATTTATTCCGTACTATTGGGATTGAGATTACCGGCGAGGTGACAGAGCTTTCCGGGTTGCCGTTTTTTATAAGAAAACAGTTTGATTTCTTTAAGACATTTGTTCTTGATAGGGAATTATGTTTTTTACTCTCTAAAAAAAGTGAATTTTCCCAACATTCGTTTCAGGAACTTATAAGTTGTTCTGCATTTTTTTATGAACAAACTGACATCGTTCCGGTGTTTGTTTTTCAGTCAATGACAAAGCAGCAACGCTTGGAACTGATTAAGCAAAAAATCGCCTTTATCGTGCCAGATATGCAAATGTATATGCCATTTTTAGCTCTTGATTTTACAGATAGAATACCACAAACAACACCTGCTCGATCAAGTGCTTTGCGCCCGGCTGCCCAAGCTATTATTATACAACAGCTTTTGAGCGGCCAACTTGAAGGATTAACGGTAAATCAAGCCGCGAAAATTATGGGATATACCGCAATGGGAACACTCCGGGCCGCAGACCAGTTGAACGATTTGGGTATTTGCGAAGTACATTACAATGGATTCAGTAAGACATTGCGTTTTCCTGAAAATCGGAAGAGTTTATGGGAGAAAGCATTGCCGTTTTTAAGAAATCCGGTTAAAAAAGTTCTTTCAGTGGAAGATGATTTTTATCTGAAAGATTATCCGGTTGCTGGAGAGTATGCTTTATCTCTGCACAGTGATCTGGCGGTAACGAGAAAAACATACGCAATCCATCAAAGCACTCTCACCAGACTGCTTGATGAGAAAAAAATTTGTATCGCTTATTCCAGAGAAACCGGTTGTGCCGATATTCAGGTTTTCAGTTATACACTGCCAATATGGGAACGTGAAGTGGATCTTTTGTCCCTGGAGCTTTCTTTTAAGAATAATGATGACGCAAGAATAAAAATAGCTTTATTGAATTTGGAGGAACAAAGAAAATGGTAAATGGACTTGAAGCATTCCGTGATTATTTTCAGAATCATTCAGCCGATTATGTTTTAATTGGCGGAGTTGCTTGTGAACTTGCTCTTAACTCATTACGATTGGAGTTTCGTCCGACAGACGACTTTGATATTGTCATTGTATCTGAAAATCTCAATCAGGGATTCGGAGAAGCTCTGAAAAAGTTTATTCAAGAAGGAAAGTATTCAGTTAAAAGACGGCAGAGCAACAACAAACCCACATTTTTCTGCTTTTTATCTCCGCAAAATGACGATTTCCCATCAAAACTGGAATTGGCGACGGTAAAACCATATGATGAATGGGAATGGGATTTTGCTCCTTTGGATGCCGGAGATGCAAAATCCAGTTTGTCTGCCATCTTGTTTGAGAAAGATTTTTATGGTTTTATTCTGGATAACAAAGTTGATTCAAATGGCATTTCAACAATGCGTCTGGAAGGACTGATTCCGTTGAAATGTCTTGCGTATCTGGAATTGTCAAAGGAAAGCAATCCGTCACCCAAAGTTTTGGCGAACATAGAAAAACATCGGCAAGATATTTTCCGTTTAGCTGAAGTTTTACCGGGTGGTTCATTTCAACTTCCAACTAATGTTGCAGAAATTACCAAAGAGGCGTTACAACTGATTGCAAGTAAAACTCAAAATGATGAAGCATTTGAAATTTTAGAAATGCTCCGGCAATTTTACTTGCTGTAAAATAATCAGATTTCTTCATCGATTAACAAGTCATAATAGGATCTTAGCCATACTGAGTATGCAATTAGCAGTGTTTTGAGAGATTTCATTTTTTGAAAAACTTGGCTATTTTGTATATCCCGACGATGCCGATTTGCGGGAGCAGGACAATGCCGACTCCGAGAGCGGTTTCCTGAAATTTGGGGTTGGTTAGATCTGTCAAGGTTGGGCAGCCGCCGTAGGCGAGTGCGATGAAAATATAGGTTACTGCGGCGATGATGACGGTGGTAAGAAAAACTTTGACTGCGGTATAGATTTTGTAAGCAATAGGGCTCCCGAAGCGTTTTTGATCCTGCCAGTAAGTTTTTTCTTTGGCTGCCTGCCGTCTGGTGAAGCGGCAAAGGCGGTAAAAGCCGTAGCAGATCAGAAAGAGGATAAGCAGAAGAAGTTCAAACATTTTGTTCCTTTCTCCGGCCAGGGATTTCTCCCTGACCGGCTTTTCTTTTCCTTTATGTTGTGAATATTCCGGCGATGCCGTCACCCAGCAGCGGCACATCGTGACCGTCAACGGCGGCGAACTTTTCAATCAGTTCGCAGGCGGTGCGGGATAAAAGATGTTCCGCTTCGGTATCGCCGGGAACATAGTGCTTGCCTTCTTTAACTTGATAACCGTTTGCCTGATAAAACTTAGCTCTGGCATCAGCCCATGCACAGGCAAGTTCTGCAACGGTGTAATGAAGTTTTTTATCCGGCTGTTTTTCATTCAGGAAACGGGTGATTTCCTCCAACGATACAAATTTTTCTCCTTTGATGATCTTCATGCAATTTTCCTTTCCGGGTTAAAATGAAGATTTTGTTCCAACAGATAACGCTCTTCCCGGTTCATCCGCTTGACGGCATCAAGAACCAGCGTCACGGAAACAGGAAGTTTGTGCTGAACATCCTTTGCCGAAGAGATCAATTCTGCCGCTTCCTTTATTGTAAGATTTTCCCATTTTCGACGGGGGATCGTTTGAAGGCGGTCTTCACAAATCATTTGGGCAAGGTGTTCTCTCTGCTCTATAGTTGCAACTCCCGCCAACTGTGGCGGGGCAATTTCAAGTTGAAATCCCCGAAGAATTTCTTCCCGGGGGATTATTCTGGCATTGACTGCCAGACGACCGGCAAGGTCATCTTCAGCAATGATTGAACTTCCAAAATTAAAATATGCGGCAAGCGATTCAAGCATATTAAGATAAATCTCCTGTTTGAAATCGGTTACAAACGCCACCTCCGGATATTTTAAGGAGGGCAGCCGGTAGATGATGTTTTCCAGATGCTCTTCTGTAAAGGCAGACAACTCCATTAAACGCAGTTTCATCTGCTGATTACGATAGGCGATCCGAACTGAAAACATAAGCCCGACATGAAAAATCAAATTATCAATCTCTTTTTCATTTTGAGGAAGAAGCAAGTCTGCAGGAATCAAACCTGCGGCTTGTCCCCGCAAAAAGGCTTCATATTCATTAAATGTCAGGAACATTCTTCTCCTCTCTTCCGTTTGACCATTTCACCGCGCCAAATTAACTGTCTTGCACTTAAATTACTTAACTTCAACAATGATTCCGCAGATAACGGTCGTAACAGTTTCTCTTTGCTCATGGCGATAATGGTGTCAAGCTGCTCCGGTGTTGCCGGAGATATATCCAATTCAGTCTGATTGTAATGCTCCAACAAACTCTTGCCACAAGTCCAGCGATTATCCTTGCCGCACTGAATGAAAAATTCAGCTTCAAGGGAGGTCATACTCTTTAAGTCTGCAACTGTAAGTCCCTCCAGCAAATCCTGCGACATATATGACCGAAGCAGATTTTTCTGTTCAAGGGTAATTGGCGTATATGTCAGAGGAGGTGTTTGCCGTGCCTGTTCAATAAGGTTCTGCTGCTCCGGCACAGATGATGTTTTGAATTTGGAAAACCAGGCAGGGGAAAACTGCCCGGTCTTCGCAAGTTTTTGAACTGTTTCAGAGAGTTCTGCCATCGTTTCACCCATTCATTTTGCACGGATCGGCATAACGATATAGAGAAAATCGCCGTTCATCAGCATGACCGGACTTGTGGGATCATTGATTTTCATAGTCAGAGCGTCACCGTGAAAGTATTTGAATGGAGCCAACAGATACGACAAGTTGAATACAACTTGAAACGGTTCTCCCTGATACGGGAGCATCAGTTTATCCCGACCTTCGCCAACTGCGGTACTTTGGGCGAAAAGTTCCATTTCCTCTGAACCGAATTTCAGCGTAACCGATCCGTTAGCCTCTGTCAAAGGTATTCCCACCAGATCCAGAGATTCGATCATCTCTTTTTTCTGCAATACGACTTCATTTTTGAATGATGCCGGAATAATATTCTGATAGTTCGGGTAACTTCCTTCCAGAAGTTTTGACATTAAAACGGTATCGCCCAAATCAATGCGGATCATTTTGCTGTTCAGTTCCAGAGTAACTGTTCCGTCACTCCCGAGAAGCCGTTTGGTCTCAATGGCTGTTTTCAGCGGCAGTACAAAATTAAAGAACTCTTCCGGCATCTCTTCTGGCGTTTTTTCGATCACAGCCAGCCGCTTGCTGTCAGTCGCGGCAGCCGCAAAAACGCCATTTTTACCGGTGAAACAGATGCCTTTAAGGATTTTTCGGGAATCATCATAGGAACAGGCGTATGAAACGGCATCGATCATTTTAATCAAATCACCTTGCCGGATACAAACTTTTTGCTCCGGTTCAAATTCAAAGAGTTCCGGAAACTCTTTGGGATCAATACTCAGGAGAAAGAAATCGGCGTTACCGCATTTTATGGAAGTATGGAACTGGTCATTGCTTTCAAATTCGATCTCTTTGTCTTTGAGTTTGCTGACCAGAGCCAGCAGACTTTTTGACGGAATAGTGGTAACACCTTCTATTTCAACTTCCGCCCGCAATGTGGTCGTGATGCGGATTTCCAGATTGGTGGCAGTCAAGGTCAAAGTATCATCCTTTGCCTCAACATACAGATTGTTCAAAATCGGCATTG
>JAFVUZ010000206.1 GCA_017502435.1 Lentisphaeria bacterium | reverse complement strand
TAAATTTCCACTCAAAACAGAATTAAAAAGCGTGGTCTCTGCGGCAAGTACAGCAGTTTTCTCTATCATATTTTTGCTCCGTGTAAAAAAAAGAGGTGCATTTCCGGAATGCATCCCCTTACACGTTTAGCACCACGCACACAGCAAATGCAAACACAGAAATGCACCGTGTATCCGATACACGGCACAAAAATATGTCTTTGCTGTGTAAGGCTGAAACTACAAAGTGCTAATTCGTAAGGGGAGCCTTTAATTTTTATGCTTTAATTTTCAGTTTTTAACTTTAAAAAAATCCTTTCGGGGTTGATACAGAAATATAATGCAGAAAAAAATTTTTGCAAGTATTTATTGCAAAAAATATATTTAATAAATACACAGAAAGAAATACTGCAATTATCTCCCCTCAATGGGAGCAGTGCTTTTAAATAAAAGAAACGGCATCCGCCGGATTTACGCAATAAATTTCCACTCAAAACAGAATTAAAAAGCGTGGTCTCTGCGGCAAGTACAGCAGTTTTCTCTATCATATTTTTGCTCCGTGTAAAAAAAAAGAGGTGCATTTCCGGAATGTACGTCTCAACACGCTTAGCACAGGCGTCACAACAAATACAAACACAGAAATGCACCGTGTATCCGATACATGGCACAAAAACTTCGTTTTCGTTGTGTTTCCGGCTTTTTTTACAAGGTGGTGGGTTACGGTGCAAGCCAAAATTTTACAGTAAAATATATTTTAAATTATTTGTAATAAACAAATTGTAATTGCTTTTATTGTAACAATAAAAGCAATTACGGTAAAAGTTTTTGGAAAATGGGGTGTGGGGAAAAGAACCTTTTTTCAAGAAGGTTTTTTCCCCACAAAAACAGTTTTGCAACAGCCTCTTACAAAAAAACGTATGAAACGCCCTTTGCCTCTTAAAGTTTATCGGGCAATCATTTTTCAGTTGTAAACGGTGATGCGGGAAGTTCAGCACCGTTGTAAAGAGTGCTGAGCGGATAATCTGCCCATGCATAGCGGACGTGAGCCGGAGACTCGACTTGTGCCGAACTTACGAGCAGAGAACTGCCTTCAATTTTCACGCTGTCTGCCGGATAAAAGACTTTATCCTGACCGGCGACATAAAAACTCTGTTCGGCATTTTCCTTGAGATACATTCCGTCAGTATAACGGAAAAAGAGACGGATTTTGCCGCCTTCGATGCAATAATCCATATACAGCGGACCGAAAGGAACTGTATCATTGCAGCAATAAACATTGCACAATGCATTATCAGCCAGACGTTTGCCGACGCTCTTTTTGTCCTGCGGGTGAATATCATAAAATTCACCGATGTCAATGGCACTTGCCATATAAACATTTTTCATATCATTGCAAACTCTGCGTTGAGTATTACGGAGAATCGCCCATGAAGAATTTTTATCATAAGCACCTTCAACATTACGGAAAAAGTTGGCAAGCTGCACCTGAATAAACGGAAAATCTCCGAGCTCCCAGCGGAAACGCCAATCCTCAATCATTGTACGCAACTTATCGTAATAAGCATTTGAAGCATAAGCATTTGCAGTATTTGATTCGCCCTGATACCAGATAACACCACGCATTGCATAAGGAATCAGGGGATTTATCATGCCTTCAAACAGAATTGACGGCACATTATGGTTGCGGGGTCTGGCTCCGACGAGAGCAGGAGCGATAATACCGAGGTCAAGTTCTGCACAAACCTTCCAAGTTCCGGCCAGCGGAATGCTTTCATCTCCGCAAGCAAGAAAATAATGCTTTTTGATACCATTGAATGAACCGTCAAAATAGAATGAATAAGCACGCACGGCAATAATATTTTCGCCCGGCTTAACCAATTCTGCAGGAATCGTATAAACGCGTTTTTTGCACCAGCAGGAAACATCAACACCTTCTCCGGTTCTGCCGATTTCAACACCATTGAAATAAGAAATATCAGTTTTGTCAATACCGCCGAGATTGAGAGTAAGCTCTTTGCCGATCCAATTTTCAGGAACAGTGACTTTGGTTCTTGCCCAAAGAGCACCGTTGCCGGAAATACTCTGAGCGATCCAGCTGCCGGGAACTGCCATATCCTGCCATGCAGAATCATCAAAATCAAGTTCTGCCCAGCCGTTCCCGACACCTTTATTGCCGGGGTCGGCATATTTTGCAAAATTCACATCTTTTTTGGCTTCTTCACTTGATTCCAACCAGGTGCGTTCATTACGGAAAGTATTATCTTTGGCAGTGATCATTTCTCTGGTTTCGGGATTGCGGATCAAACCGTTGCGGCTGGTCCATGCTTCAATGCAGGTTCCGCCCCATGCGGAAACGATAACACCGACAGGCACATTCAATTTTTCCTGAATATATCTGGCGAACCATGCGGCGACGGCAGAACATCCGGATGCATTTTCAGCAGAAAGATACTCCCATGAACCTTTGGCTGTATCTTCCAATCTGCCTTCAACATTTTTTTCCACGCAGAAATAACGCAGTTTATCTGTATTTTTTGTGGTTGTGCAAAATTCTTTCAACTGTGCCTCATTGATGCCTGACAGTTCAAAATCTTCAACATAAGGAGGCACGACAGCCCAATTTGAACCAAGCTGATAATCCATATTTGACTGTCCGGATGCCAGCCAGACTTCACCAACGAGAATATCATCGACTTCAATGACTTCGCCGCTGGCAAGGTTGGTCACTTTCAGAACAAAAGGACCTCCGGCATCAACAGGTGAAAAACGGAAAATGAATTTTCCTGTCAATGATGACATTGAAAAAACAGTCTGTCCTGCAAATTCAGCTTTGAGTTTGCACTCTTGTTCAGTATTGCCCCAAACAGAAATCTCTTTTTTCTGCTGAAGAACAGCCCCCTTCTGAAACAATGAATTTAATGTAAGCATAATTTTATATCCTTATTTTTTGCGATTGAGAAATGCAAGAATTGCATTAGCTATAGTCAGCGGATGCGGTGGACAGCCGGGGATGTACAAATCAATTTTGTTCTCCTCCATAAATGAACGGTCTATTTCCCCTGATTCAGCAAATACTCCGCCGGAAATGGCACATGAGCCCAGCAGCACAACGATTTTCGGATTCGGGACAGCCGTATAAGTTTCCTGCAAAGCATAAGCCATATTTCTGCTTATAGGTCCTGAAATTATAATTCCGTCAGCATGGCGGGGACTTGCGGCAATATCAATGCCGTAACGTCCGAGGTCAAAATTGACATTGCCGGTCGCATTGAGTTCCAGTTCACAACCATTGCAGCCGCCGGCAGAAACACTGCGGAGTTTGAGAGAACGGCCGAACATGGCAACGATCTCTTTGCGGATTTCAACGGCTGATTTTTCGTAATCTTCCGGAGTTGTACCGGGAGCGATTTTCAATTTTTCGCGGTCAGTGCTGCCGGTGTGGTGAAAATTACAGAAATTTGCCGCACCTGCAGAACAGTTTCTGACACATTCGCCGCAGAACTGACACTTGCCGATGTCCACAGTCAAATCTTCTGAAATCGCCTGAACGGGACAGTTTGCCATACATTTGCCGCAATGAGTGCAAAGATCTGCTTTGAACTGCGGAAATCCACGGTATTTTTTATCAACCTGTGCGGTGAAAAGATTGCCGATATACTGACGGCCCTGCTTGAAAAATAAACGTAATGCCTGTATCATAAGTCATTCCCCGAATATGAAAGATCAAAACTTTTGTTGCACAGCGGAAAGTCGCTGATCTGATTGTTGCGTACACTCAATGCCAGTGCGAACCAGTTGATAAATGACGGATCTTTCAGTTTATAAACTGCAAAAGGTTTGTCGGCATGACTGCCGGTCAATGCCATATGAACTGTTTCGCCGCGGGGCCCCTCCCCGACAGAGAATATCAGAGAGTCATTTTTAAATCCGTCCTGAACACTGGAAACAATTTCGCCTTCAGGCATGGATAAAAGCATTTTTAAAACAAATTCCAACGAAGCGATCGCATCCTCAAGCCGCTGATAAGTGCGTGAAAAAACATCGCCTTTATGGACAAATGCACTTTTTTGATTATGCAGATTTTCATAGAACATATTATCCATAAAATAACGTGCATCGACATCAACTCCGGACGCTCTGCCTGCAACACCGGTCAAGCCGATCTCTTCAGCAACAGACTTACTGACAGTTCCGGTAAGTTCCAGACGGGAACGCACTCCGGGAGATTCCATCATGGTATTTTTGAGATGAACCACACGTCCGTGAACCATATTGAGAGTATCTTTAAGTTTTTTATTGAGTTCATCGTCGATGTCAAATGCAACACCGCCGAGAGTCATCAAGCCGCGTCCGAAACGGTTGCCGCAGATACTCTGCAATGAATTGATAACATAAGTCCTTGTCGCACCGGCAAACGCTGCACCCATCACATAACCGATATCATTGGCAATACCGCTCAATGTTGAAAGATGCAAAGCGGCTTTTTCAAGTTCAATACAAATCGTACGGATGGCAGCGGCTCTTTCAGGAACACTTATGCCGTAAGCACTTTCAAGAATATTAAAATACAAATACGAATTGATAACTGCACTGTCGGAGGTGATGCTTTCTGCAAGAACACGTTTGGAAGTGTTTTTGCCCTGACACATGAGTTTTTCAATACCTCTGTGCTGATAGCCGAGCTGAATTTCCAGATGATCGATTTTTTCACCTCTGCACATGAAACGGAAATGTCCGGGTTCAATAACCCCCGCATGAACAGGACCGACAGCAACTTCATGAACACCGCTGCCTTTTTCCTTGAAAAACGGATATTCCGCCATGCTGAGTTTGTGACAGGCATCTTTCGGGAAGCGAATCGGTTTGAGCCAGGGATTATCGGCATATTCAACGCCGAAATTTTCGGCAAGTTCACGTTCAAAATTCACCCATGACGGCACAACTTTGCCAACTGACGGATAAACCTTGTCAAGTTTGAATTCGACATATTCCAAATACAGACTGAAACTTGCAGAAGCCATGAGAATAAATGCATCCACAACATCATCTCTTCTGCGTGCGGCAATACCGACACAGCGGAAACGCTGAGTGACAACATTGCCCATAAAGAAATCATAAGGAACATTCTGCAGTTCAGCAATACTTATACTCTGATTATTTTTTACCTCTATCATCAGAATCCCCCCAGCAATTTTAAAATATCTTTGTTATTTATACCGCAATATACAACTGCAAAAAACAGCACTGCAGCAAGTACCAGCAGAATCACGACCGGGGCAATCGCTCCGGAGTTGAATTTATATCCGGACTGGTTCAATTTTGATTCACCGCGTACCATCGACAGCATATTTCTGCCGAGACCTGCCATTATTATTGTCAGCAATACAATAAACAGCACACACAAAAATTTATTGTAAGTAAAAAGTGCCGCAATAACCATAAATTCACTGACAAAAAGAATGAACGGCACAAACCCCATAATCGCAAGTATTCCAATCATAAACAAATATGCAAGTCCTTTATGGAGCCTGACCATACCGGAAACATCTTTGATAAGTTTGGTTCCGTACAGACTCAGAATATTGCCGGCAGTCAGAAACAGTGCACATTTTATCAGCGAATGTCCCGCCATGTGCAGCAGAAATCCAGCCTTGCAGTTCACTGCCGCCGCAATCGCCAGAATACCCATGTTTTCAACTGATGAATACGCCAGCATACGTTTGAAATTATAGGCATGGGAAATAAATACAGCCGCCACAGCCAATGACAGAAAACCCATCGTCAGAAGAATTGTTGCTGCAAAATTTTCCAACCCCGTCCCTTCTGTAAGATGAAGAATACGCACTATCGGCAGCATCGCACTGTTGAGCAATGATGCAGAAAGCAGTGCCGAAACCGGTGTCGGGGCTTCACTGTGAGCATCCGGCAGCCAGTTATGCACCGGAGCCAGCCCCGCTTTGGTACCGAACCCGATAATCATAAACGGCAGAGCGATCTTGACCGCAAAAAGTTTATCTTTTGCAAGTTTGATACAACTCATATTCAACTCCCCGTCCGTTGCAATCAGCAGCAGTACGATTCCGGCAAAGGCAAATGCAATACCGACAGAACAGATGAAAACATACTTCCATGTCGCCTCCAGTGAATTTGCCGAACCGTGATGTGCGATCAGCAATGCACTCAAAAGAGTTGAGAGTTCAATAAATACCCAGACCATGCCCAGATTATCTGACAGAATTGCCAGATCCATAGCTCCGACAAAACCGATGAGAGAGGCATGATACAGCGGGCTCTTTTTCTGATACGGAACCTCTTCGTGACGCAGAACAAAATCCATATTGTACCATGACACAGCCAGCAGCACCAGAGATTCCACCAGCAAAGCATAACAGCTCAAAGGGTCAGCCCAGAGACCGACCGGCAGAAACAATGAACCTATCGCCAACGGTTTGGCAATAAACATCCACAGTACCGCCGCCAGATGTAATATACCGAAAACAAAGAAAATACGACCGGATGCTTTGACACTCTTGTTGAACCATGCCAACGCGGCAAACAACACAATAACTGCAATAAAAATATCCATATTAATTCTTCAGTCCTTTCAATTCATCAATGGATTGACTGTGAAGTTCTGTACGGATGATTCTGACCAGAATTCCTGCCAGCAGAACCCATACAAAAGCATCAAGTGCAACTCCGAGGCTGACGATGACCGGCAACTCTTTTGCAGCTGACAGACTCAGCAGAAAAATGCCGTTTTCAAGCACGCAGTACCCCATGACATGAGTAATGAGTTTTTTGCGGCTCAAAATCACAAACATACCGCAAAGTATCATGGCAATACCGCTGCCGAGCAGTACGATTTTGATTTCCGGTATCTCTTTTTTCATATAAAACGCCGCCGCCAGACTCAAGCCGATTCCCAAACTGACCATCAGCAATGAAAATATATGCGGCACATACGGTTCGGTTTCACGTTTGATATTATTATCTTTGATAACTTTATTGAGGTAAAACGGCACAAACACCGCTTTCAGCAGCAAAGTTTCAATAACTGCCACCGCCAGCGTCACGTAACTTTCATGCGATACAGTGAAAAAGACCAGCGAAAACAGCAAAAGTCCCTGAATTGACAGCATTCTGATATAAAGTTCCAGCCGTCCGCTGGTGGATATACGCAGCAATGTTATCATCAACAGCAATGTTACAATAAATTCAAATATTTCCATTTGTCACACCTTGAAAATTATTACACTCAACAGCAGTATCAATGACAACGCCGCCGAAAAAAGTATGTATTGATGAACATGAACCATTCTTAATCTCGCCTGCAGTGATTCAATAATACCGATAATGATTGAAATTACTGCAATCCCAATGGCAAAATATATCCCGTACCACGCACAATCACGCAGCTGTGCCAGCACAAGCGAAAGTATAAATGATGCAAAAAGATACACTTTGACCATGCCGCTGAAACTCATAAATGCCAGCTGTGGTCCGGACTGATCAAGCACCATCGCTTCATGGATCATGGTAAGTTCCAGATGGGTTTCAGGATCGTCGATCGGCATACGGCTGCCTTCCAGCAGCATCAGCACAAACAGAACGCATGATGCAAGGATGGCAATCAGCAGTCCTTCTGTTCCGCCTGCGGCAACAGCCTCAAAAATGCCGCTGAAGTTTTCAGCATGACCGTAAAAAGCCAGTGCCGCAACCGTCATCATCAATGCGATTTCGCCTGTGACCGAGAAAATAAGTTCACGGGAACTGCCCATTCCTTCAAAACTGCATCCCGATTCCATCGCTGCAATCACGGTGAAAAAACGGGAGAAACTCAGCATATATATAAAAAGGATGTAATCATAATAATCCAGTGCCAGAATACTTCTGCCGCTGATCTGCGGAATCAGCATTGCCGCCGCCAGAACTCCTGCCAAAGTCAGCACTCCGCCGTTACGGAGACAGGAAAGATTGCTCAAAAGTTCCTCTTTGCGGAGAAGTTTTGCAAGATCATAACCATACTGCCAGACCGACGGTCCTTTGCGGCGGGCAAAAAACGCTTTCACCTTTTTGATAATACCGCACATCAAATAGGGCAGAACAAAAATAAATATCATATTGAGAATGATGTTTTTCATTTTACCACCTCCGTTCCGGAACTGCTGAAAATAGCATAAACTATAGCCAATACCAGAAACAGTACACTTATCCACAGATAACTCTGCATCATACCGGACTGGAGAAATTGCAGCTTGCTGAGAAGTTTATTGATCTGCTTGCAAACATAATCAACTCCTTCACCGATGGGATTGCGGAATTCATAATGTCTTTCAATGTCTGCAGGATACAATTCACTGACAGATTCATTATTTTCCTTGCGCGGGAAAAGTGTATTCAGCAGACGCATCAGCGGCAGGCTCAATGAATCAGCAGTATATTCCATTTTTGAGGTAATATTGCTGTATCCGCAGCCCCATGTCGGAACTCGTTTGGAGCCGTTCATCGCCGTCAGGATATGACGGAACGCCCATACCAGCAGAGAAAATCCGATGATCAGAAACGCATTGACACTCAATTCAAAAAGTATTTCAGTAAATTTACCCCTTGAATAAGCAAAAACTATCGGAAATACACCCAATGTCAATGACAGAAGCGACATCGCACATAAAACCGTATTATTAAGACTGCTTTCCGGATTTTTCTTCTGAAACGAAAGTTTTTCACGCAACGCACCGAGGAATATCATTGTGTAAAATTTGACAAAAACAAACAAACTCAATGCACCGACAGTTCCCAGTACCACCAGACAGAAAATACAAATAAATGCGACCTTGAACGATTCAACGCTGAACATAAGTTCAAAGAAACTCGCATACAGCAAAAACTTGCCAACAAAACCATTCATAGGCGGCAGAGAGGATATGCCGAGAACTCCCAGCATTGTACTCTTTTTGAGACCGGGAAAATTCATTCCCTGACCGCCGAGTTTGTCAAGATCCGTCGTTCCGCTCCAGTTGCGGATAAGATCAACTGCATAAAACAACTGGGATTTGAAAAGTGAATGGTTGAGTGAATGGATAAACACTCCCGCCAATGCCAGATGTGCGGCAAAATTTGCCTGATATACATATTCTCCAAGAACAAAAACTCCAACACCGATGATCACCAGTCCCATATTTTCCATACTGCTGCCGGCAAGAACCCGTTTGGCTCTGTTCTCCGCCAAAGCACGGAATACACCCCAAAGTGCAGAAACAACTCCCGCCGCCAGCAGAATATATCCGAATATACCCGCGAAACTGACACAGACCAGAAATGTCCGCAATATTCCGTAAATCGCCATGTTGATCATCACACCGGAAATCAATCCGGCAGACGCTCCGGGAGCAGATTCGTAACTGTCAGCCATATAAAAATGCGTCGGAAATAAACCGAGTTTGATTCCGAAACCGATCAGCAATGCCAGAAATCCGAAGAAACTCCCGCCGAAAGGACTCAGACTGATAGAAATAAATCCCAGCATCAGAAATGCCGCAGAAACGTGCATTACCAGCAAATAAGTCAATGCCTTGCGGGAAACACCTTTTGCCTCATCACTGCATACTATCAGCAGAAATGAAAACAGCGACATTATTTCCCACGCCGCCATAAACAGCAATGCAGAGTTCAATGTGCCGTCAATTTTGACCAGCATCACCTGCAGCATTGATGCCGCAAATATGCCGAGCACTCCGTAATAAAAACGGTTCTTCTGCTCATACGCACGGGAACTTCCCGACAGTGATGCATTGTACAACGCACAGAAAAAAATTCCGAGCCCCACTGTCGCAATGAAAAAACGCCCGACATTGTCAAGCATGAAATCCATCATCCCAAGCGAATACTCAAACGTGTGACCACGGAGACCGCCAAGCATCAACCCCGTAACATAAAGTCCCGACAATCCTGCAATCACTGCAAAAATGCGTCCCCTGATACGGCTGTTGAAAAATGCACTGACGATACCGCCCGACGCCAGTATCAGCGAAATCACAAGAACCTGCTGTACCGGCTGCTGCCATATACTCATTTTTCTTCCTTTGATTAAGTGTTGAAAATATAACTGTTAATATTTATGCGATGACATAAAAACCGCAGCAAACGGTTTATTTTACATCTGCATATATATAATTTACCACTTTTTTTGTTTTTTTCAAAATTTTTTTCGTTTTTGACTGGTGAAAATTGCGTTTTAATGTTATATTTATATGAATTATGAAAAAATCCGTCAAAAAAAACGATAAAAAGCCCAAAAACAAGGCTCCTTCACAACCGATGTCCGAAGAAAGCAAGATGATTTGGAAAATAGTTCTGCTTTTTCTGATATTCGGTTCGGTGCTTTGTGCACTCTTTTTCGGTTCAATGTATATTTACAAAGCAGTATGCACCGAAAATTCAAATTACCTGCTCCGCAATATCGTCATCGTCAGCAACGGTTACTGGGACAACAGAAACAAAGTTGTCGGCGGCTTCCTCAAACTGAAAATCGGCAAAGACAATATTTTCCGGATAAAAACTGAAGAAATCCGCAAAAAAGCCCTCACGATCCCGGGCGTGAAAGAATGCGAAATCAAACGCATACTCCCCGACACTATTCAACTGAATCTCGTTGAACGTGTTCCACGAGCCAGAATCTCACGTCACAACGCTTACTTCGTGGACGAAGACGGCACTGTTCTTATGAAAAAATACAGCATGGTCTCCGCCCAGCCGCTGCCGCTGATAACCGGAGTTGCCGCAAACAGAAAGTTTTCAGTAAACTCAAAAGCTCCGGATTTCTACAATGCAATGCAGATAATAACCATGACCTTGCGTTATTATTCAGATATTGAAATTCTGGCAGTCGATGTCAGAGACAGAGACTTTCTCAAATTTTATGTCCGTTACAACAAAGGTTCAATGCGGCAGGCAATCATGCCTAACAGTTTGAACGGCATTGACATACGATTAAAAGCATTGAGAACTGCTCTTATCAGATCCCATGCTGAAAATGATAAAGTTTCTGTTTACAATTTAAGTTTTGACGGCAGAGTCGTCTGCCAGTAAGGATTTTTTGACATGTCTCTCGGCATTATTTTTGCACTCTGCTGTGTTTTGTGTTCAAGCACCAATGATTTCATCTTCAAACTTTATGCAGTCAAAAGCACAAAAAGAGGCGTTCTGATATTCTGGATAGGAATTATCATGTCGCTGGCACTTTTCAGGCTGCCGCCGGAAGGAATAAATTATCAAGCCACGATTTTCTACGGTCTGCTGTCCGGTTTTTTCTCGGTGACAGCAAACATTCTCCTTATTGACGGAATGCGGCACCAGAGCGCAGGCTTTTCATCTTTGATATACCGTTTGAACCTGATTCCGACCGTACTGGCAGGAGTTATCATTCTCAATGAAAGCCTGAAAACCATTCAATGGTGCGGCATTGCCTGTGCATTGATAGCCATCGTTATTTTCGGCATCGCCGACTCAAAAGTCAACACATGGAGCAAAGCCGCAAAAACAGGACTGATAATGGTTATTATTGCGGCACTGCTGCGTGCGGCAATGGGCATAACCTACAAATACGGTTTTCTGCATGGTGCCGACAGAATTTATGTCCCGTGGCTGAACGGTATATGCTGGGTCATCGGCGGCATACTGTATGCATTACTGCGGGAAAAAGATTTTAATTTCCTGCAAAAAACGACACTCAAATACGGGCTTTTTTCCGGACTTCCGGTTGTCGGAATTGTATTTTTCATGGCACTTTCGGTCTTTTACGGTGATGCAAGCATTGTACTGCCGGTGGCACAAATGAGTTTCCCGCTGACCTTTCTGCTCGGACATTTTATTCTGAAGGAAAAATGCAATATCTTCCACTTCTTCTCTCTCGGATTGGCGATTATTGCCGTATATCTGCTGTCGCAATAAAATCAATCCGTAATCAGCGGTTCAGTGATTTCAGCCTCATATTTAATGCGGAAATTATTATTCTCAAACAGATTGAATTTTATGGAAAAATCCTCTCTGCTGTCGCCAGGTGAAGCACTCAATTTACCAGTTTCTATCAATTCATAAACCAGATTTCCGATGTCATCACCGCTGTTGATATTCCAATTTTCAAGCACGTTCTGTGCCATGAAACCGAACTGCTGAGCCGCATACAATCTGCAGTTTTCCAGCAGTTCAGCCCCCGAAACATGACGGAGTTCCCCCGCCCGGCTGATGGCAAAATTCACCAGTTCCTGAATAAAAGTATAGGCTTCAGCAGGATATTCTTTTTTGTTTATCTCAGTTTTTTTCATCTTGCCTCTCAACTGCTCAAAACAAAAACACATCCGGGAGCGAATAAATTATGTCCGAACCACAACGGAGCATCCCAGGTGCTGCCGAGAGCAATGGACTGAACTATATTTATATTTTTTTCTCTGCAGAGACGTTGAAAATCAGCAATCGTCCCCAGATGAATATTGGGAGTATTATACCATTCATGCGGCAGAGACTTGTTACGCGGCATACGTCCGCTGAAAAGCAGCTGCAAACGGTTCGGAAAATAACCGAAATTGATAAAACTTACCACTGCTTTTTTGCCGACACGGACAATTTCCTCCAGCAATTCAGCAGGATTTTCAAGTTCCTGCAGAGTATGGCTCAGGATAACATAATCAAAACTTTTGTCATCCGCAAAATCCAGTTTACGGTTGAGGTCGCTCTGAATCACAGCAACTCCGTTGGCAATACACTTGCCGATCTGAGACTGTTCAAGTTCCAACCCCAGAACAGAGGCATTTTTCAGATGTTTCAAATATGCCAGAAATGAGCCGTCGCCGCATCCGAGGTCAAGGATTCTGGAATCCGGTTCAATCAGACGGCTGACGATCTGCAAATCACGGCGGCTGTTCAAAAAACTGTTATCCATTTTTTCCTGCCTCCGGTATTTTTTTGTATTCATTATCAAGAAAATCTCTTACCATCGCTCCAAGTGTTTCAAACTCAAGGAGAAACGCATCATGTCCATATCCTGATTTAATATTGACATAACTCACCTCGATCTGATTTTTCAACAGAGCCCGCACCAATGCAATGGACTGTTCACTCGGGAAAAGCCAGTCACTCGTAAACGAAACCACCAGAAATGAACTCTTGACTTTTTCAAACGCTTTGGCAAGATTTCCATTATATCTGCCCGCCAAATCAAAATAATCGATTGCACGGGTAATGTAGAAATAACTGTTGGCATCAAAACGTTCAACAAAACGTCTGCCCTGATGCTCCAGATAACTTTCAACCTGAAAATCATAATCAAAATTGAATGAATAATTTTCACTTTTCTGCAAGCCCCTGCCGAATTTTCTGCCCATTGATTCATCACTCAAATAAGTGATATGTGCCAGCATTCGTGCAGTTGCAAGTCCTTTATCCGGAACACTTTCAGCAGTATATTCCCCGTTTTTGAAATTGGGATCGTATTTTATTGCTTCACGGCTGACCCAGTTGAATGCAATCCCCTGTGCCGAAAGCTGTGTGGTGGTGGCAATAGGCAATGCACTCTGCACCATTTCCGGATAATTCACAACCCATTCCAGAGCCTGCATACCGCCCATTGAACCGCCGACAACCGCCAGAAGTTTTTTGATTCCGAAAGATTTGATAAGTTCATGCTGGGCACGAACCATATCACGAATGGTGATGACCGGAAAATCACTGTTGTACATTCTGTTGGTTTCCGGATTTATCGAACGCGGGCCGGTTGAACCGGAACAGCCGCCGAGGACATTGGAACAGACAACAAAATATTTATCCGTATCAATATACTTGCCGGGACCGACCATATCGCTCCACCATCCGGGTTTGGCATCCTCTTCGCTGTGATAGCCGCAAATATGAGCATCACCGGACAGAGCGTGAAAGACCATTATCGCATTGCTTTTGTCAGCATTGAGTTTGCCATAAGTTTCATAACGCAGTGAAACTCCGCTCAATGTCTTGCCGCAATCAAGTTTCAGCGGTTCCGGCAGCACGAAATCTTTAGCTTCAACTATCCATTTTTCTGTATTTTCACTCAAAATTCCACCCTTTATATCAGTAACGGTACAAATCATTCTTGAACGGGCCGTCAACTTCAACTCCGATATAAGCGGCCTGTTTTTCCGTAAGTTTACTCAATTTGGCACCGAGTTTGGCAAGATGCAGACGGGCGACTTCCTCGTCAAGTTTCTTGCTGATGCGGTAAACTCCGATCTTGCGGTCGGGATTGGCGGCAATGTCCAGATGTGCCAAAGTCTGATTGCAGAAACTTGTTGACATCACAAATGACGGATGACCGGTAGCACATCCGAGATTGACCAGTCGGCCTTCTGCCAGCAGATAAATCGAATGTCCGTCAGCGAAAGTGTATTTATGAACCGGACAGAATGAACCTTTTATCTCTGTTTTGACGATGCCGGGATATTTTTCAAGATCGGCAACCATAATTTCATTATCAAAGTGACCGATATTGCAAACGATCGCCTGATCCTTCATCTTTGCCATATGTTCAGCAGTGATAATATCGCAGTTGCCGGTGCAGGTGACAAAGATATCCGCTTCACTCAAAGCATCTTCTATGGTACAGACTTTGTAACCTGCCATGCAGGCCTGCAAAGCACAGATCGGGTCAACTTCGCTGACCATAACTCTTGCACGCTCATTATGCATTGATTCGGCACAGCCTTTGCCGACGTCGCCATAACCGCAAATCATAACAGTTTTGCCGGCTATCATTACGTCCAAAGCCCGTTTGATACCATCGGGCAGAGAGTGACGGCAGCCGTAAATATTGTCAAACTTGCTCTTGGTGACGGCATCATTGACATTAACTGCCTGAAAAAGAAGTTTATTATTTTTTTCCATCTGTTCGAGACGGTGAACTCCGGTAGTGGTCTCTTCGGAAACGCCGCGGACGTTGGCGGCGACTTTATGCCAGTGACCGGGATTTTCCTGCCGGATTTTTTTCAGCAGATTTTTGATGACCTGCAGTTCTTTGTTATCAGTGGGTTCATCAAGCATGGCGGGATTATCTTCAGCCTCAACGCCCATGTGGATAAGCAAAGTTGCATCACCGCCGTCGTCAACGATCTGATCCGGTCCGCTGCCGTCAGGATAAGTAAGCATACGGTAGGTACAATCCCAATATTCCTCCAGAGTTTCACCCTTCCATGCAAAAACGGGAATACCACGGGCGGCGATTGCAGCTGCGGCATGATCCTGAGTTGAGAAAATGTTGCAGCTTGCCCAGCGGATACTGGCTCCGAGTTCAGCCAGAGTTTCAATCAGAACGGCAGTCTGGACGGTCATATGCAGTGAACCTGAAATTTTGATACCGGCAAGCGGTTTTGTTTTGCCGTATTTTTCACGCAATGCCATCAAGCCGGGCATTTCGGCTTCAGCAATATCCAACTCTCTTCTGCCGAAATCGGCAAGTGAAATATCTTTTACTTTATAATCCATTATACATTCTCCATATTATAAATATTTTTTTCTCAAATCATCCCAGACATCCTGCGGAAGTTTTGCCCCCTGCACCTGAACGACTGCGGCACTGACTGCTGATGCGATTCTGCCGCATTCAGCCATGCCGTAATTGCGGGACAAGCCGTAAAAAAATCCTCCTGCCCATGAATCTCCCGCTCCTGTGGTATCAACTGCCTTGCATGGAGTTACAGCAATTCTGCTGATTCTGCCGTCTCTGGCGATCAATGAACCTGCTTTGCCGAGTTTGATAACGGCAATGTCGCAGAAATTCATTGCTTCAGTAAGATTTTTTTCATGTTCGTCATTGCCGAAAAAGGCTTTTGCCTCCTCTTCATTGGCAAAAATCATATCAAAAGCCCTGTTTTCATACAAAGAACGGAGTTTACCATGAAAAAGTTCGACAACATTGAAAGATGCAAAGTCAATGGCGATTTTGCATCCCGCCTGCCGGGCTTTTTCAAGTGCATAATCAAAACTTGCCATCTCAAACAGACGGTATCCTTCAAAATAAACAATTTCAATACGGCTGAAATCAACCTTGTCTATATCTGCGGCAGTCACAAAACTCGAAGCCCCCAGATTTGAACGCATGGTACGCTCTGAATCCGGAGTAATAAAGGAGATACAACGTCCGGTCGGCTGTTCAGCATGGGTGAAAATATATTCCGCACTGCCGCCGCAATTCCTTAACTCAGCTGCATAATTTCTGCCTAATTCATCATCTCCGACCATACCGAGCATGGCACATGAAGCACCGAGATTGGCAAGACAGTTCACCGTATTTCCGGCGGAACCGCCGTTGGCAACAGAATATTTATTGTCTGCAAGAGCCAGACTTTTTTGCTGTTCTTCTATGCTCCAGTGATCCATACCGCCTTTGTCACCGACATTGGCGGCAATGAAATCATCATTGACATTGACGAGGATATCGACCAGCGGGGCTCCGAAACCGAGCAGAAAAATTTCACGCATGATGTCTCCTTTGCTGCAAGGATTTATTTGCATTCAAAATTTTCTGCGGCTTTCTGCAGTTCGGCGACTTTGTCGAGTTTCTCCCACGGGAAAATATCTCTGCCGAAATGTCCGTAAGCGGCACTGTCGCGATAACACCAGCCATTGCCGGGCTTTTTGAGAGAAAGGGTTTCAACAATGGCTTTGGGTTTGAGACTGAAGCACTGACGGATGACCTTTTCAAGATCGGCATCATTTTTGAGTTTTCCGGTTCCGTAAGTATCGACATTGATACTCAGAGGTTCGGCAACACCGATAGCGTAAGCAACCTGGATCTCACATTTTTTTGCAAGTTTGGCACCGACGATATTTTTGGCGATATAGCGGCACATATAAGCTGCGGAACGATCGACCTTGGAGGGGTCTTTGCCGGAGAAAGCACCGCCGCCGTGAGAACCGACACCGCCGTAAGTATCAACAATAATCTTGCGTCCGGTCAAACCGGTATCGCCATGCGGACCGCCGATTTCAAAACGTCCGGTAGGATTGATATAGTAAACAATATCATCATCAATAAGTTCTGCCGGAATAACCTCTTTGACGACCTGTTTGACCAATGCAGTCAAATCATCCATATTCATATCAGGAGTATGCTGATGTGAAACAACGACTGATTCGATATGCTGGGGAATGCCGTCTTTGTAATGAACTGAAACCTGACTTTTTGAGTCGGGACGCAGAAAACTGTACTTTTCGGGCTGATTATGACGGAGTTCAGCCAGTCTCTCAACAATGCGATGTGCATAAATGATTGGAGCCGGCATAAGTTCTTCGGTTTCATCTGAAGCATAGCCGAACATCATTCCCTGATCCCCTGCACCCTGTTCACCGGTGGAATTTGTTGCTTCGGTGACGCCCTGGGAAATATCAGCGGACTGTTTATGAATAGCAACTATTACTTTGGCAGTGTCGGCACTGAAGCCGACTTTTTCATCATTATAACCGATTTCACGGACGACATTAAGTGCAATATCCTGCCAGTTTACTTTGGCATTGGTAGTTATTTCTCCTGAAATAACGATCAAATCGGTGGTACAAAGAGTTTCGCAGGCTACGCGGCTGTCGGGGTCCTGCATCAGACAGGCATCCAAAATGGCATCGGAAATCTGATCTGAAACTTTGTCGGGATGGCCCTCGGAGACCGATTCCGAGGTGAAAATGTGGTCTGTTTTAATCTTACTCATATAAAAATCCTCTTGGTTGATCACTTTTTTACATAATATGAAAGATAGAACCTTCCACCAGTTCTATCTTCCATAAAAGTCTAAAAATTTGAGTTTAAGATAATTTATGTTTTTATTTTTTCAAACAACTTGCGTTGTACAACAAACTGTATATTATTCCTGTGCTTTTCTGCGGGCGGGCAGCAGCATACCGCGGCGGTTTTTGCCCCAAGCTTCTTCATTATTGCCCTCAACAGCGGGTTTATCTTTGCCGTAAGAGATGGTTCGGATTTTAGCGGCATTGACATTGGCTTTGACGAGATAGTCGCGGATGATATTGGCACGGCGTTCACCGAGAGAGCGGTTGTATTCTTCGGTTCCACGCTGGTCGCAGTGTCCTTCGACGATCAGATAAAGGTCATATTTGTTGAGGTAATCCGCAACTTTGTCGAGTTTTTTTGCTTCAGAGGCGACGATATTATTGGAGTCATAGGGGAAATAAATTGTCGGGAAGTTGAGATCGGGGATAACAGTCAGATCGCCGAGGGGACTTTCGCCGAGAGATTTGTCAGTTGCATTATTGTCCCATTCGCCCGGAGTTGCGGCAACTTCAGAAGTATTGACTTCATCCATGGGCGGCGGATTTTTGTCCTCACCGTCACCCTGATCAACAGAATTGCAGCCGACAACGACAAAAGCAATACAGATTGCCCACAACAGATTTTTAGCGTTTTTAAGCATTTTATTTCCTTTACTTGGTGATTTATAAAACTTTACAAAGTTTTGCCGCAGCGGAAACATTCCATACGGCAGAAACTTTTCTTCTTCTCATATTATAAAATATACCATATAACGCCAAAAAGCAATTTTTTTTCACAAAAAATTCCGTTTTTTTATTTCATCTTTCGAACACTCCACTTGGAAAGCCCTTTTTATCCGGTTGCAAAGCCGGAAAAAACAACAGAAAAATCCGGAATTTTTCACATTTGCAATAACGTTATAGCATTGATTTTCAATCAATAAGAAAAATGCATTTTCACGAAAGAACATGTATTTTCTTCAAATGAGAAAATTTTCTTAAAAAATTATCTTTCACTAAAAGATAATCAATAAAAATTATTATTTCAGCCTCAACACTTCAAAAAGACGCATCGAAAAAATAAAAAATTACATTTTATTTCGCTTGACTTTTATACTAAACCGGTGTATATTACATTCAGTCTTTTTATAGGCTCTGCAAAAGCAACAAAAAAGAGGTATTTATGACTGATAATTATATGGAATTAACAATCGGAGCGGTGTTTGTTTACAACTTCGTTCTGTCACGTTTTCTCGGCATCTGTCCGTTTCTCGGAGTTTCAAAGAAAATATCCACGGCTCTGGGTATGGGTGGTGCGGTAATTTTCGTTATGACACTGGCATCTTTCTGCACATCATTGATATATCACTATCTGCTGCAGATAAAAGAGATTGCCGGAGTCAAAGTCGATCTCAGTTTTCTGCAGATCCTGCTTTTCATCGTCGTTATTGCAGGACTGGTGCAATTACTGGAAATCATCCTTCAGAAAACAAGTCCCGTTCTCTACCGGGCACTGGGAATTTACCTCCCGCTCATAACCACCAACTGTGCGGTGCTCGGTGTGGCGACCATCAATGCCCAAAGTGCCAGAGCGGTGCTGCCTTCAACTGTATTCGGATTTTTCTCCGGAGTTGGTTTTGCACTGGCACTGCTGCTTTTCGCCTCTCTGCGTGAGCGTCTGGAACTTGCCCGCATTCCCAAGCCTTTTCAGGGGATGTCGATTGCACTTATTACAGCCGGAATACTCGCCATGGCATTCATGGGTTTTGCCGGACTGTGCTGAAAGGAGTTGAAAAATGAACGTATTTGCTGAATATTCATCAATTATATCTGCCGCAGCGGCAATGGGTATTACAGGTCTTCTTCTCGGACTTTTAATAGGTATCGCCGCCAAACTTTTCAAAGTTGAAAAAAATCCGAAAATCGACCTCATCCTCGAACTTCTCCCGGGAGCAAACTGCGGCGGCTGCGGTCAGGCAGGCTGTGCAGATTTTGCCCAAGCTGTCGCCGAAGGAAAACTCCCCCCCGGCAAATGCCCAGCAAATTCACAGGAAAATATCGCCGCCATCGCTCAAATCCTCGGCATTGAAAACAATGTATCTTTCCGTCAGACTGCCGTGGTTCTCTGCGGCGGTGATATAAATCAAACCATAAATCCAAGCCTTTACAACGGAGTCAGCGACTGCCGTTCCGCCGCCATGATCGCCGGTGGTCCGAAAGGCTGTTCCTACGGCTGTCTCGGCCTCGGCAGTTGTGCCAGAAACTGTCCTTTCGGAGCAATCGAAATCGTCAACGGCCTCGCTGTTGTACATCAGGAACTCTGCGTAGGCTGCGGCAAATGTGCCTCCGTCTGCCCCCGCAAACTCATCAAACTTGTCAACTCCGATGCTCAAGTGCATATTTTCTGCAGCAATCCGGAAAAAGCCCCGCTCAAACGCCAATACTGCAAAGTCCCCTGCATCGGATGCCGCAAATGTGAAAAAGCATTCCCCGATAATTTCAAACCGGAAGGCTTCAAAGTCACCGTCAATTATGATACTGAAACCTTTGTTTCAGAAAAAGATATTGAATCCGTCAAATGTCCGTCAAATTGTCTGCTCTCAACAGCACAGCATTTGGCAATCGAAACAAACGACCCCAATCATGAACAGACAAAGGAATCTTAATAATGCCTTTAAAATCTCTTAATATAAGTACCTTCAGAGGCGGGATCCATCCCGAAAACGACGGCAAGGACCTGAGCAGAAATGCCTCCATCCGTACCGCACCCCTTTTTGATTACTACAGTATCGCTCTCCAGCAGAATATCGGAGTTGCTCCGAAGTGGATCGTCAATGTCGGCGACACCGTAAAAAAAGGTCAGAAAATCGCCGAAGCCGACGGTTTCGTTTCCGCCCCGATCCATGCCCCCACCAGCGGCGTTGTGGAAAAATTTGAAAAATCAACCGGTGCAACGGGACAGCCCGTTGACTGCATGATACTCAAAAGCGATATGCTCGACGAAGCCTGCGATTTTCTCCCCGGACTTAACTGGAAAGAGTGCGATCCCGCAGAACTCAAACAGCGTATCTCCGACTGCGGCATCGTCGGCATGGGCGGTGCGGCCTTCCCCGCCGCCGTCAAACTTACCATTCCCGAAGGCAAAAAAGTAACCGACCTCATCATCAACGGTGCCGAATGTGAACCGTATCTTACCGCCGACCACCGTCTGATGCTCGAATGCCCCGAAAAAGTCCTTATCGGCGCCGCCATTATGGGACGCATTCTCGGTATCGAAAACATCCACATCGGAGTCGAAATCAATAAACTCGATGCCATCGAAACTCTCGAAGAACATAACAAACCATACAATATAAATATAATCGGGCTGCGGGTACAATATCCGCAGGGTGCAGAAAAACAGCTTATCTATGCTGTGACCAGACGTAAAGTCCCCTCCGGCGGACTTCCGGCCGATGCAGGAGCTGTCGTTCAGAATGTCGCAACAGCAGTGGCCATTGCCGAAGCTGTTACCGAAGGCAAACCTCTTTTTGAACGCATCACCACCATTACCGGTGAAGCCGTCAAAACTCCCGGCAACTGGCGTCTGCGTATCGGAACTCCGCTGGTCAAAGCCCTTGAACTTGCAGACGGCATAACCGAAGAACCCGCGAAAATCATTCTCGGCGGTCCGATGATGGGTTTTGCCCAAAAATCGCTGGCAGGTTCAATTCAGAAAAATTCCGGCGGACTGCTTCTGCTACCACCGTCAAAAATCGTTCAGTACAGTTCTGATCCATGCATCCGCTGCGGCAGATGTCTGCAGGGATGTCCTATGAATCTCAATCCCTCATATCTCGGAACAGTTATTGAAAATGAAAAATTCGATCTTGCCATGAAAAGCAATGTCATGGACTGTATCGAATGCGGTGCGTGTGCATATATCTGCCCCGCCCACCGACCGCTCGTTCAGCATATCCGCCGTGCCAAAGCAGAAATCCGCAGCAGCACTGCAAAAAAATAAATGAAACGGAAAATATTATGGAAGAAAAAACAATAAAAATGCCGTCATGCGATAAACTTGTAGTAAGTTCGTCGCCTCACATACAGACCCGCAACAGCGTGTCAAAGATAATGTTCAAAGTAATTATCGCACTTGTACCTGCCATTGCCGCAGGAATCTTCTTTTTCGGTATGGAGGCAATCAAAACCCTGGTACTGACCACAATTTTCTGTCTTCTATCAGAGGGGTTATGGTGTTTTATCGCAAAAACTCCAATCGTCAGAACTCTGCTTGACGGCAGTGCATTAGTCACAGGGGTTATTCTCGGATTGAACTTCAATCCTGCAACGCCGTGGTACGTTTCACTGCTCGGTGCATTTCTGGCAATATGGCTCGGCAAGCAGATATTCGGCGGTCTCGGCAGCAATCCTTTCAATCCCGCTGTCGTCGCCCGTGTGGGACTGCTGATCGCCTTCCCCGGACTTATGACGATATGGACACCGACTTCAGTCATGGTTGAAACAGCACAGCACAGCATTTCAAAAAATGAATCCTACTGCAAATCAGTTTTTACTGCAGATGAGTGGAAAAAACTGCAAAATTCATCAAACCGCAAAAACAATACAGATGTCATTACCTGTGCCACTCCGTTAAGCATAGTCAGTGCCATTCCCCGTGAAGCGGAACTCAACAAAAGCAATATTTTCGCCTCTGTTGACAACCGCACTGCATGGAGAAATTATTTCCTCGGCAATAAAGCAGGAGCAATCGGAGAAACAAGCGTACTCGCATTGCTGCTCGGCGGCATTCTGCTGATAATCTGGAAACTTATCAACTGGCGGGTTCCGGTATTTTTTGTCGGAACAGTTTTTGTTGTCACCGGCATTATAAACTTTTTCTATCCGGGACTTACACCGTCACCGGTTTTCCACATTCTGACCGGCGGGCTGATGCTGGGAGCGATTTTCATGGCGACAGACATGGTGACAAGTCCGGTAACAAACCGCGGCTGTGTGCTTTTCGGTATCGGATGCGGACTGATAACTTCCGTAATACGTATCTGGGGCAACTATCCTGAAGGCATAAGTTTTGCCATACTTTTCATGAATGCACTCGTGCCCTTCATCGACAAACTTTTCACCCGCAAACCTTTCGGAACTCTGAAAAAGAAAGGAGTTTGAAAATGAATCTCAACAAAACTGAAAATACTGCCGTCCTCGGAATTTTTCTGGCATTTACAGGGCTGATTGCTGCACTTTTGCTGGCAATCTGTGCAAAACAGACCGCCGCTCCCATCGCCCGTGCCGCCGCACTTGAAGCAAACAAATCTCTCATCTCTGTCATGCCGCCGTTCAAAACTCAAAAAAGCACCATTTTCAATAACATACGTTTCACTGCAGTTTTTGACGCTCAAGGAAAACTTGCAGGAATTGCCGGTGAAACCTCCGTCAAAGGATACGGCGGAGAAATTAAAACTCTTGCCGGCATGAATCCCGACGGTTCCATACGCACTGTCATCATCCTCGAAAACAACGAAACCCCCGGCCTCGGCAGCAACGTCTGTGTCCGCAAAGAGACAAAAACTCTCAAATCACTTTTTAATAGCAGAAAAACTTCAGGAAATACACTTCCGCCCAACAAAATTCTTGATTATTACAGCGGGAAATCACTTGACAAAAGTGCAAATGCATGGCAAATTACCAAAGACGGCGGCAACTGCCCCTACATCACCGGTGCAACTGTTTCCAGCCGTGCAGTTTGCAAAGCTGTTTACCTGATCGTTTCAACTTATGTGCAGAACCGTGAAAGCATAAACTCTGAATTTACCGGAAAGGAGGCAAAATAAAATGCGGCAGCTTCTGAAAGACTTTTTCAAAGGGCTCTGGAAAGAAAATCCGACCTTCGTCCTCACTCTCGGTATGTGTCCAACTCTGGCTGTCACCTCCAATGCACTCAACGGAGCAAGCATGGGCATCGCCACAACTTTTGTACTGGCTTGCAGCAACATTGTAATCTCCCTGATCCGCAATATTGTGCCGAATAAGATCCGCATTCCGGTTTATATCGTTGTCATTGCCGCATTTGTGACAATTATTGAAATGCTGATGAAAGCGTATGCTCCAGCCGCATTATGTGCCTCTCTCGGTATTTTTATTCCGCTCATTGTGGTAAACTGCATCGTTCTCGGACGTGCAGAAGCGTTTGCCTCCAAAAACGGACCTGTACGCTCACTTTTTGACGGTCTCGGAATGGGGCTCGGCTTTACATTATCGCTGACAGTCATCGGTTCACTCCGGGAATTTCTGAGTACGGGCTCACTTTTTGACATCAAACTCATCACTGCATGGACCACAGATTTTCTGCTGCCGTCAAGTGCACCCGGAGCGTTTATCATTCTCGGTTCGCTGATGGCACTGATGAATTACATCAACAGCCGCAAAGCCCGCAAAAACGGCAAAGTTTATGTTCCGCCGAGCGGCCTTGATTGCCGCCATTGCAATATATGTTCCCTTACCAACGATCAGGACAAATGAACACTGCTGAACAAAAATTCAAAAAAATCCGTCTGGCCATAAGCTGCGGCGGTACCGGAGGTCACTTCTTTCCCGGTTTGAGTATTGCCAAAGTTCTCCAGAAAGAAGGCGGACAGGTTTTATTACTGCTGTCCGGCACAAATGTACAAAAACAGAAAAAAATCGCGGAAGATGCCGGTATTGATGCTGTCGCTCTCCCCGATATGCCAAGCCCGCGGAAATTCAGAAATTTATTCAATTTTCTTGACGGACTTTTTTCCGGCTATCTGCTTGCCAAAAGGGCGATTGCAAAAAATGAAATCGATATTCTGCTCGGTATGGGCTCTTTTACCTCACTGCCGCCGTTTCTGGCAGCAAAAAAACTCAAAAAAAAGATTTATCTGCATGACGGCAATGCCAAAATCGGACGTGCGAACCGTTTACTGTCACGTTACGCAGAACACCTCTGGACCGCTTTTGACGCCGTCAATGCCAAAAAAGTAAAATGTCCCTGCTCCGTTATCGGAATGCCGATACGTCCTGAAATGACAGAGGGAAAACTTTATACCAAAGCCGAAGCACTTGCAGAACTCAATTCAAGATTCAATAAAAACTTTGACGTAAATGTCCCAACCATACTGATTTTCGGCGGCAGTCAGGGGGCTCAGAAAATCAATCTCGTTCTGCCTGAATTTCTCAAAACACTGCCGGAAAAATCCTGCCAGGTCATCCATCTTGCAGGTCCGGGAAAAGTTGAAGAAACAGCCGAAGTTTATGAAAACTGTAAATTTGAACTTCTGCTCCTTGACGCTTCATCTGAAATGCAGCTGATGTACGGCGCTGCAGATTTTGTTGTCAGCCGTTCAGGCGGCAGTACGGTTGCAGAACTCGCCTTTTTCGGCAAGGCTTCACTGCTTATCCCCTATCCGTTTGCCGCAGAGAATCATCAGTACGACAATGCACGTTTTCTGGAGAAACACGGCGGGGCGGTAATCCTTGACAACAGCAAATGCACTCCGGAAGTTTTCGCAGAGATCATAAAACCTCTGCTTGATTCTCCGCAAAAAATTGCAGAAATGGGCACAAAAACAAAATCTGCCCATACCCACAATGCCATTTATGAAATTCTTGCTGAATTAATTTGAAAATAAGCAAAAACGTGCTATAATATGGATTTTTTCATGTTGTTTGAGGTCGTTTTTCATTTTTTATCCTTTCGTTATGGGTAAATTTATGCCGCTGGTGCGTAAAGCAAATCGCCTTGACACGTCGTACTTTATTTACTTTCTTTTTGGAGAAAGAAAGTAACAAAGAAAAACTTTTTTCCGTTTCAAATCCTTTTGTTATTTTGTGCCCGATGCAGATTACGGTGCCTTCGCAGCCAATTCCGGTGCAACAGCACCTGCATCGGCTTTGGTTGCTTCGGCTTATATGAGGCGTTTAAGCTCGTTGCGTTCCGCAACTTCGCGCGGCAAAGCCGCACGCCTCATCGCTTCGGTCCCGCTTCGCTGTGACACAAAATCCTTTGTGTCACTTACTTCGCTTCGCTCGTACACCGCTCGCTTGCCTTCGCGGGCTATCCGCCTTTACCTTGTGCAGTCGGGCTTTTTCGTTATGCGTTTTTCTTTTTAAAATCCATATTTCCTGCTTGACAAAGTCAAAATTTCAGTATATATTGAACTAAAACTTTTCAGAAAGGGGAATATATGAAAAAAATCATTTTGTTATCACTGTTTTGCACCTCAATTTTTGCTTTTGCTGCCGATAATGCACCGATAATCAAAATGGCGGTTTTTCCTGATAATACCGTCTTTACCGTCCGCAAAGGAGTCATTCCGGACGGAAAAAATTCGCTGAACTTTTTTGAAGATACTCAATTTTTTAAAGGCTCATTCAATGTATGGACCAAAGACGTTCAGTTCGGCATCAGAAATATGCCGCAGAAAAAATTCAACTCAAATATTTATTCAAATCCCAACGCCGCTTTCGCCAATCAACAAATCGTCGTAACTTTGAAAAGATTCGGCGGCTCTGAACATATCATCAACGGAAAACTCATAAAAATCGAAAATCCCGATAATCCTTACGAAATTCCTTCCGTTATCGCCGTTGAAGATAATTCATCAAAAAAAATCACTTATATCAGAGTCCATGATATTGAAAGTATCCGTGCGGCAAAAGCGGATTTTATGAACAGCATTGAACCTGCCGCCTGCTGGATTTTCAGCCGCAAAAACACAAAAAATGCACTGCCTTTTGAATTTTCATATCTTACAAACAGCATCGCATGGCAAAGCGGCATCAAACTTGACATCATTTCAAAGGACAGAATGAACATCACCCACAATGCAGTCATCCGCAACAACGGCAAAAAATTTGACTGCCCCGAATTTTATCTCGTCTCAGGTTCTCCCGAAATCTCCACAAAAAATATCATAAGTCTCCTCTGTCAGCCGTCTGTTTCTGTAAAAAGAAAAAGTTACGCCGCCAGAGTCGGCAATGCAAGATTTGCCGCCATGAACGATATGGCAGCGGCAGGGGCTCCGGCAATGTCATTTATTTCACAGACAGGAGATGTTTTGTACCGCCCTGTCGGTAAAATCTCGCTTGATGAAAACGAAAGCCGTCAAATCGAACTTCAATCAGCCAAAAATATTCCCTGCCGCACCGTTGCAAAATGGGTAATTCCCGCACAGCGGAACTCTTACGGCAAAACGATCCTCAATACCCGTTCTGATGTCAAAAACACTCTGATTTTCAAAAATCTCTGTCCTTCAATGCTTGATGCCGCACCTGTTGCAATTTATGCTGACAATAAACTTATGATGCTGACGGAACTTGATTCAAATACTCCTGTCAATGCGGAACGCTCAATCACGCTCTCATACGCTGACGGCATTGAATGCAATATCGCTGAAAATGAACTCGTCAAAAACCGTGTTCAAAATGTCTTTTTCAACAACCGCCGCTATGTCAAATGCACCATTGAAGCGACTTTGAAAATCACCAATTTCCGCAAAATCACAGCTCCGGTTGTCATTGATTACAACTACAACGGCGAATTTGTCAAATGCGACAGCAAAGACTGCAAACTCTCCCTGCAGAATGACGGCTCTTCTCTGCTCAATCCCAACGGCAGTCTCAAATTTGAATTCGACCTCAAACCGGGCGAGAAAAAAGAGTTGAAAATCACTTATACCGTACTGACAAATATCTGATACGCCGCAGCTCGTGCCGAACCTTGATTTTATGCTTATTTTTTTTGCTTTCAGGCTTGATTTTATCAAAAAAAGATATACATTTACCTGTATAAAAATTTTCTGAAAAATTCAATCAAAAAAAAATGAGGTTATCATGAATTCTTTTGATAATGCAAAAAAGATTTACGCCGACCTCGGCGTAGATGTCGAACAGGCAATGAATCGTGTCAACAACATCCCCGTCAGTCTGCACTGCTGGCAGGGCGATGATGTCAGAGGTTTTGAAAATGCCGGTTCTCTTGACGGCGGTATCGCTGTTACCGGAAATTATCCCGGTGTCGCCCGCACTCCCGGAGAACTCCGTAATGATATTGAAAAAGTGCTCTCTCTTGTGCCCGGCAAAAAACGTCTCAACGTTCATGCAATTTATGCTGAAACCAACGGCAAAAAAGTCGATCGCAACGAACTTACTGTCGATCAGTTCCGCAACTGGATCGATTTTGCCAAAGCCAACAATCTCGGTCTTGACTTCAACCCCACCTTCTTTGCTCATCCCAAAGCCTCAAGCGGCTTCACTTTGAGCAATCAGGACGAGTCCATCCGCAAATTCTGGGTCGAACACGGTATCGCCTGCCGCAAAATTGCCGCCGAATTCGGCAAAGCACTCAACAACACCTGTATCACCAACTTCTGGGCTCCCGACGGTTTCAAAGATACCCCCTTTGACCGCCTCGCCCCCCGTCAGCGTCTGATGCAGTCTCTCGATGAAATCTTCGCTGTCAAAATCGATCCGGCTTACAACAAAGATGCCGTTGAATCAAAACTTTTCGGTATCGGTGCTGAAAGCTGTACCGTCGGTTCTCACGAATTTTACATGGGCTATGCCGCAACCCGCAATATTCTGCTCTGTCTCGATGCCGGTCACTTCCATCCGACCGAAGTTATTTCCGACAAAATCTCAAGTGCACTGCTTTACAACGATGAAGTTCTCCTCCACGTCAGCCGCGGCGTCCGCTGGGACAGTGACCATGTCGTCACCCTCAATGACGAACTTATCGCCATTGCTCAGGAAATCATCCGTCACAATTACGACAAAAAAGTTCATGTCGGACTTGACTACTTTGACGCCTCCATCAACCGCATTGCCGCATGGAGCATCGGTGCAAGAAATATGTTCAAAGCATTGCTTATGGCAGCACTCGAACCTTCAGATATGCTTGCCAAAGCCGAACAGTCCGGCAATTTCACCGCCCGTCTCGCTCTTATGGAAGAATTCAAAGCACTGCCTTTCGCCGCAGTCTGGGATGAATTCTGTGCCAGAACCAACGTTCCGGTCGGTACCGACTTCCTCAAGTCCGTTGAAGATTACGAAAAATCTGTACTTTCCAATCGTAAATAACTTTAATCATGCGGCTTGACAAAGCCGCATTTTTACTAATCATAAGGAGTTTTATCATGTCACTGCAAGAAATCTGCAAATTGTCGAACCAATACGGCAGTAATCCCGAATTCGTCCTTGCCGGAGGCGGCAACACCTCTTTCAAAGACGACCAATACCTCTACATCAAACCCTCCGGTGTCAGCCTCGCCGCCATCACCGAAAAAGATTTCGTCAAAATGGAACGTGCGGTCATCCGTCAATGCTTTGACCTCAAAGATTTCGCATCCAAAAATGACCGTGAAGCCCAGATCAAACGCCTGATGGCTTTCGCTGTTACTGCTGATTCAAGCGGCCGTCCCTCAGTTGAAGCCCCCCTGCATGAACTCATGGACTTCACCTACATCGTCCACCTCCACCCCGCAGCAGTCAATGGTATGACCTGCTCTGTCAACGCAGAAAAAGCCTGTGCGGAACTCTTCCCCGAAGCACTTTTCGTTCCCTATGTCGATCCCGGCTACACTCTGGCAAAAACCGTTTATGACATGAACGAAGAATACAAAAAAGCCAACGGCAAAGCCCCCGCCGTTATCGTTCTTCAGAATCACGGTGTTTTCGTCGGTGCAAACTCTGCCGATGAAATCAATGCGATTTATGACAATATCATGTCAACTCTGAAAGCATACTATGCTTCAAAAAATGTCACTCTCGAAGTTGATTATACCGGTGAACTCGATATGGATGCTGTCATGGCCAATGCCCCGCTGCTCCGCGGCTGGCTCGCTCCCGAAAATTCAGTCGTTACTGTCGCAAGTTCCGCTCCCTTCAGCGTTGCCGCAGGTCCCCTTACTCCCGACCATATCGTTTATGCCAAATCATTTGCTTTGAGTGCAGATGAAATCTCCAAAGATTCTGTCGATGCTTTCAAAGCCGCAAAAGGTTATCTCCCCAAAGTCGCCGCAATCCCCGGTAAAGCCGTTTTCACTGCCGGCACTTCCAAAGCACAGGCTGATACAGTTCTCACCCTTGCCAAAGATGCCGCTCTGGTCGAAAAACTTGCCAAAGCATTCGGCGGAGTCCACTATCTCGAAGACGTATTCCGCGAATTTATCGAAAACTGGGAAGTCGAATCATACCGCAGCAAAGTCAATGCCGCAGGTGCAAATAAAGCCCTCGCCGGTAAAGTCGCCGTCGTCACCGGCGGTGCTCAGGGATTCGGTTACGGTATCGCTGAAGTTCTCGCCGCTCAGGGTGCAGACCTCGTTATCGCCGATGTCAACGTCGAAGGTGCAAAAAATGCCGCCCTCAACCTCGGCAAAGGAGCTTCCGGTGTCGCAGTGAACGTCGCTGATGAAGAATCCGTCGAAAATATGGTTAAAGAAATCACCAGACTTTACGGCGGTATCGACCTCTTTGTCGCCAACGCAGGCGTCGTCCGCTCCGGTTCAGTCAAAATGTTCGAAAAGAAAGACTGGGACTTCGTTACCAATATCAACTACAACGGCTACTACCTTTGCTGCAAATACGCCGCCCGCGTAATGTCTCTCCAGAACAGTGCCACCGGACTTTGGACCGATATTGTTCAGGTCAACTCAAAATCCGGTCTCGTCGGCTCCAACCGCAACGGTGCTTACGCCGGCAGTAAATTCGGTACCATCGGTCTCACCCAGAGTTTCGCCCTCGAACTCGTCGGCGACAAAATCAAAGTCAACTCCGTCTGCCCCGGCAACTTCTTCGACGGACCTCTGTGGAGCGACCCCGTCAAAGGTCTCTTCGTTCAGTACCTCCAAAGCGGCAAAGTCCCCGGTGCCACCAACGTCGCACAGGTCAAAGAACACTACGAAAAACAGATTCCCATGCACCGCGGCTGCCTCCCAACCGACGTCGCAAAAGCCATCATCTACTGCTCCATGCAGCAGTATGAAACCGGTCAGGCTATCCCCGTCTCCGGCGGTCAAGTCATGTTGAATTAAGGAATTGGTAAAGAGATAAGAAATGCGGGGAAGAAGAAAAAACCTTTTAAGGAAAGGTTCTTTTCTTCTCCCCCGCCCCCCTCATCTTTTTCCAAACCTTTTCAAATAATATTTGCATAAGACATAAAAAAATACACTTTTCTTTTTTGAAAAAGGAAGAGGTTTCAGGAGGAGGGAAAAACATTTTTTCTTTTAATCAAGAAAAAAGTTTTTCCCTCTTCCTGAGAGTCTTCGATTTACAAACTATAAGGATATAGAAAAATGGATATTGAAAGCAGACTTAACAGTTTTGACCCGCAAGTACGCAAGGAAGCGTTGCTTGAAGCTAAAAAGATGATTGATGAAGGCAAGATTGCAGTTGCACCTGCAAGTGAGATTCATAATATGCACTGCCACAGTTTCTTTTCATACAATGGTTACGGATATTCACCGAGTTATGTTGTTTATCTTGCCAAATTGAAAGGATTTTATGCTGTCGGTCTGGTTGACTTTGACGTGCTTGACGGTGTTGATGAATTTCTTGCTGCTGCTGAACTGCTCGGCGTCAAAGCGATTTGCGGTATGGAAACCCGTGTTTACATTGAAGAACTTGCTGACAAAGAAATCAACTCACCCGGCGAACCCGGCATTGCCTATCATCTTGGATGTGGTTTCAAATCATCTGCAGTTCCTGCTGAATGGAAAGAATTTGCTGCTGATTTGAAAAAACGTGCCAATGACCGTACCCGCAAACTGGTTGAACTGGTCAATGGTTATCTTGCACCGGCAGTGATCGACTTTGATGCTACTGCCAAAGAATTTACACCTTTCGGCAACGTTACTGAACGTCATGTCTGCTCTGCTTACAGAGTTAGTGCAGAAAAATATTTTGCCAATGATACTGCCAAAATCGCCGCATTCTGGGCTGAAAAACTCAAAATGGAACTTGCAGATGCAGAAAAACTTATTGCAGACCCCGTAAAACTTGAAGGTCAGATCCGTGCAAAAACAATGAAAAAGGGCGGTGTCGGCTATGTTGCTCCCGGACCTGAAAGTTTCCCGACTCTCAAGGCTATGAATGAATTTATCAAAGGCTGCGGTGCAACTCCGACTCTGGCATGGCTGAACGGTCTTACTCCGGGAGAAGCTGATCTGGAAACCTTGCTTGCTCTGCACAAAAAATACGGTGCAACTGCCGCAACTCTGATTCCCGACCGCAACTTCAATCTGAAAGACGAAGCCAAAAATGCACCGCTCGTCCGTGAACTCAACCGTTTTGTCAAAACTTGTGATGAACAAGGCTTCAGTCTGCTTGCCGGAACTGAAATGAATGCTCCCGGGCAGAAACTGGTCGATGATTTCAATAACGATATTCTGAAACCTCTGATGCCGAGTTTTATCAAAGGCATTGATGCAATGGTCAAATAACTTAAAAATAAAGGTGAACAGCATGAATTTTTTAGCATTTGATTTGGGTGCTTCCAGCGGACGCGGTATTCTGGGTATTCTCAAAGACGACAAACTTGAACTGCAGGAAATCCACCGTTTCCCTAATGGGCACAAAGAGATTGACGGACAACTTTTCTGGGATTATCCCGCCTTGGTCAAAGAACTTAAGGAAGGTCTCAAAAAAGCTCTTGCCATTACCAAAGATATTGCTGCAATCGGTGTTGATACCTGGGGTGTGGACTACGTACTTTTTGACAAAGATACCAAAGAGATGAAATGTCTCCCCTTTCACTACCGTGATACCCGCACAGAAAAATACGTCGATGAAATCTGGAGCAAAATCTCCCGCGATGATATTTACAAACGTGCCGGTATCCAATTCATGCCGTTCAATACGCTCTATCAGCTGTACGCCCACATGAAAGACAGACCGGAAGATTTGAAAAATGCTCAATTCCTCCATATGCCCGATGCATTGGCTTTTGCACTCGGCGGCAATTTTGAAACTGAATACACAATCGCCTCAACCGGCAATCTGGTGGATGCGAAAACTCAGGACTGGGATTTTGAACTTATCGATAAACTCGGTCTGCCGCGTGACATTTTCCCGAAAATCGTCCAGCCGTGCAGTTTCAGCGGAGTTCTTTCTGAAGAATTGCAAAAGGAACTTGATGCTCCGGCAATTCCCATCGTAAAAGTCGGCGGCCATGACACCGCCAGTGCCGTTGTTGCCGTTCCTGCCCAGCCCGGCGAAAAATTTGCCTATATCAGCTGCGGCACATGGGCTTTGCTCGGTGCGGAACTCAATGCCCCGTCACTGGATGTCAAAAATCAGGTCTTTACCAATGAAGGCGGTGTTGACCGCACTATCCGTTATCTGACCAATATCATGGGCTGCTGGCTCTTGCAGGAAACCCGCCGTGACTGGGTCGCCAACGGCAAAAATATCGGTTTTGCAGAAATGTCAAAAACCGGAGCCGAAACCGAAGGATTCAAATACCTTATCAATCCGAACAATGCATTTTTCTCCGCACCGGACAATATGCCCGCACGTATCAGAGAATTTGCCTCACGCTACACTCCTGAAGCCAAAGATATGAGCGATGCAGATCTGCTCCGTACTTTGTATGATTCACTCGGCTTGTGTTTCCGCAAAAAACTCGCAGATTTGAGTGCAATCACCGGAATTGATTACAAAGTTCTGAATATCATCGGCGGCGGCACACAGGACAGAACTCTGATGCAGGCAAGTGCCGATGCAGGTCAGATAACCGTTGTTGCAGGTCCCATTGAAGCAACTGCCATCGGCAATATTCTGGCAATGGCAATCGCACTTAAAGAGGTCGCTTCACTGGATGATGCCCGCAAAATCGTCCGTGATTCATTTGAAGTCATCACCTATACGCCCAACAAAGCCAATGCAGCAAAATGGGCTGAAGCTTTTGAAAAATTCAAAAAGATTGATTGATTCACATAAAAAGAGGAAGGATAAAGTTTTTCGATGGATTTATTCGGGGGGATCGCAATTGTTGCATTCTTGCTCTTGCTCAGTCTGATGTCAAGCAAGATTTCTGCACATATAAATATGCCGTGCCTGCTGCTGTTTCTGGTTGTCGGTATGCTGGCGGGCAGTGAAGGCATCGGCAGGCTGAAATTTGATGATGCGGCAATGGCAAATGCAATCGGATCTATCGCAATGGCATTTATCCTTTTTTCAGGCGGATTTGATACAGAAATTGATTCTGTCAAAAAAGTTTTTCTGCCGGGAATGATACTTTCAAGTCTGGGAGTTTTGCTGACTGCCCTTTTTTGCGGATGTTTCATCTGGTGGATATGCAAACTGATAATGACAGAAAAACAGTTGTCATTTTCCTGGTGTCTGCTGGCTGGAGCTATTATTTCCTCAACGGATGCGGCGGCAGTTTTCTCCATACTGCGTTCCCAAAGCGTAAGTTTGAAGGGGAAACTGCAGTCGCTTCTGGAATTTGAATCCGGCAGCAACGATCCGATGGCGGCTTTTCTGACAATATTTATGATCAATATTGTCCTCTTGGAAAGCAAAGCAGGAGAAGTCAATCTCCTCAACTCCTATCTGATGCTGATACCGACATTTCTCTACAAAATGGCAATCGGACTGCTGACAGGTTATATTATAGGCAAAGCCGCAGTATGGATTTACGACAATATTGATTTTGAATACAACGGATTGTATTATGTGCTGGGAATAGTGGTGGTTCTGGCAACATTTTCATCTGCTGAACTGCTGAAGGGCAACGGCTTTATGGCAGTTTATACCGCCGGTGTGATCATGGGCAATAAAATCTTTGTCTTTCACAAAGGAGTCGGCAGATTTTATGACGGTGTGGCATGGCTGATGCAGGTCATACTGTTTATATTGCTGGGCTTGCTGGTCTATCCGAGCAAACTGCTGTATTCCGGAGATGTCGGCTTGCTGGCGGCATTATTTCTGATGTTTATTGCGAGACCTGCGGCAACATTTCTCTGTTTGATACGCAGTGAATTTACGTTTAAAGAGCGTCTTTTTGTCTCCTGGGTCGGGTTACGCGGCGGAGCTCCGATCGTGCTTGCGACATTTCCGTTGATGAACGGTGTTTATGAAAGTTCATATATGTTTCATATTGTATTTTTCATCGTTCTGACCTCTGTCATATTCCAGGGTATGACAATTATGCCGGTTGCAAAAATATTGCAGCTTGATGCGCCGCTCAAAAAGAAACCGCGTTCACCGCTCTCTATCGAAGAGACCGGCAACAAAGAAATGATTTCACGCGAACTTATCGTCACCAGAGAGTTCGGAGAAAAAACTCTGGCAGAAATCAAACTGCCCAAAGGCACTCTGATCTTAATGATAACCCGCGATGAAAAAATTATAATCCCGAAAGGCGGAACAACTTTGCAGCAGGATGATATGCTGACCGTTCTCGGCAGTCCTGAAGGCATCAAAGAGTGCCGTTCAATCTTCAGCCAGTGAGAAAACTTATGGAACTTGTACTGAATATATTTTATATGCTGTGCGGTATTGCCGCTTTGTATTACGGAGCAGATTTTCTGGTCAAAGGCGGTGTTGACATTGCCAAAAGGCTCGGAATTTCCTCATTGGTGATCGGACTTACGCTGGTGGCATTTGCAACCAGTGCACCTGAACTTGCGGTCAGTGTCAGTTCGGCACTTGGTGGAAATTCAGACATTGCACTTGGCAATGTTATCGGTTCGAACATCTCCAATATCGGACTGATTCTCGGTATCTGCGGCTGTATTCTGCCGTTGAACGTAAACCGTCAACTGCTGAAATTTGATACTCCGGTCATGATAATAAGTGCAATTATTGTATCAGTAATTTATTTGAGTACCGGTGAAATAAGCCGCATCTGGGGAATTGTTTGCTTTTTGCTGCTGATTGCATACTGTATCAGAAACATTTATGCTTCACGCAAAGAAACTGCACAGGAAGAAAAAAACCCATCCGTCTATCCGGTCTGGCTGGCAATAATAATTATTGCGGCAAGTCTCGGAATTCTGGTCGGCGGAGCGAAAATATTTCTGCTCAGTGCAGTTTATTTTGCCAAACTTCTGAATCTGTCAGATGCAGTTATCGGTCTCACTGTTGTTGCCGTCGGCACATCACTGCCCGAACTTGCAACTTCAATAGTTGCGGTCTGCAAAGGCGAAAAAGATATTGCCATCGGCAATGTCGTCGGTTCCAATATTTTCAATACACTCGGCATCCTCGGCTTGACAGCCGTAATAAAACCGATTGACAATGCATCTTTGAATTATATTGACTTTGCAGTTATGGGATTTCTCTCGATTCTGCTGATGATATTCATGTGCTCCGGGAAAAAACTCAACCGCTTTGAAAGTGCTGTCATTTTGCTGACTTATATCGCCTATACAATATACCTCTGCTGCTGAAACAGACTGATTCTCTGATATTTCTGCATCATTGCAGAGAATCAATTTACATCAAGACCTGCAAATTTGTGAGAACTGACGTCACCGGCAACTTTGGAGTCTGCTTGAGCAGAATTGACTTCCAGCAGGAGAACTGAATAAGGCGGCATCTCAAAGTCAGAAACAAATTCTGTTTTTTCAAATGTACGCTGACGGTCAGTTATCACTGCGGTAATTTCACCACTCAAGTTTTTCAAATCAAAATTGACCTTTACTGCTTCTTCTTTATAGTTCACAGCAAGCACTGCACCTGAATTTCCGTCAGCGGCGGCAAGAACAGCAACGGAATTATTTTCCGTATTTGAAACGACCTCATTTCCAAGTTTGTACAAGGTATTGAAAGCCTTGAATGAATAATAAGTCGGTGTTACTCTCTGGCTCGGGAAATAATACATTCCGCAATAGGCACGGTTCGGCATTGCATCATAATACATTGCTTTGTCGATCGGCAGATTCTGCATCAGAATAAAAGTTCCTGCGACATTCGATGCCCCTTCAGCTTCTTTCATAATATCCCACATACAGCCGTTTTTACCATTGCAGTAGTTCCATTCATTGAAAATACTTTCGGTTGCAGTCAAGCCGTTTTTGTCCAGCAGTTCACGCAAATATGCCGCCTCAATGATAATTGCCTCGGGACTGTCCATATAACGGTGCCAGGAAAAGAAATCAAGCGGAATATTTTCACTGCCGCACATGGCAATAAACGCTTCAGCCCAGATAATAAAATTACAATGAAACGGACTGTTTTTGAACTCTTCTATCAATGAATAAAAACCGCAGGAGGCATAACCGCCGATTTTGAGATTGGGAAAACATTTTTTCAAATGCAGTGCAGTTGTTTTGTACATCTCAAAAAACTGTTCCATCGTTCCCAGCCACATAGGCGGATTTTCGGGTTCGTTCCAGATTTCCCAGTATTCAATATCATACTTGAACCCGTCAGCCCAACCTTCAGTATAATGGCGGATTATATGTTCGCAAATTCTTGCCCATTTGGCAAAATCTTTCGGCGGATGTATGCGGCAAGCCTTGATTTTGTACCAGTTTTCAATCGTTACGCCGAGACGGTAAAAAACCTTGCAGCCGGAAGCGTAAATCTGCTCAAAATAAGCATCCGTAAATTCAAAAGAATATGAAGCAGGATCATTTTCATCCGCTTCAAAATCCGGAAAAACATTGGGAATATCAACAAAAACATTACGCCCGTAAGCACCGCCTGTATCATGCATCCGTACATACGGAATACCCGCTTCACGGAAAGTTTCGATCGGTTTATCCAGCATCATAGGGCTGTTGTTAACACCGTGAAGAGGTTTTATTTTACTTCCGGTAAATGCTTTAAAGTCAACGCTTACGTTCATTTTTTACTCCTTTATATCTGTCCTGTGGACAAAAATATACTCTTTTATTTTTAAATTACAAAGGAACAGTATAATGGTTTACTGTAATTTCAAGCGGCAATTCAAAAATTACAATGCTTTTTCTGTAACCGTAATATTGCGGAATGAAACTTCTGTATCCACATCCGGAGTGCCGAGTGTAAAGAGCATGGCATAACAGCGTTTACCGTCTTTTACAGTAACATTTTTGACTGCGGAAACTTTCTGCCATGTCCCTGTGCCTTTGACTTTGCCGACAGAGGCAATCATTTTATTGTCATTACCGTTATATTGCGGCTGCATTGTCCAGCTGATATTTTTGCCGGCAGTTTGTTTACATTCCATATTGAGAGTGTAACTGTATCCCGGACGGACTGGAAAGAATGCAGTCAGAATATAATTTTTGCTGTCTTTCTTTCTAATAGTATGGATTTTATTTTCACTGTCAAAAATGTATTGAGATACAGAATTTTGACCTCCGGTATAAACATCAGTTTTGTAATCCAGTTTCCACGGTTCAGCAGCGGGCGGATTGATACCGAGCAGACGGAATCCGCGGGCTGGAACCTTCAATTTGACTTTACCGTTGACAACAGGATAATCCTGATGAATATACTCTTCACGTACCGAAGTCAGACCTTTTCCGTATTTTCCGAGATCAATGGTTGTTTCCGCCCGCATGGGGTCGGTATTTGAAACAACGATCAGAGTATGATTTCCGGGTGTTGTATAATAAGAAATACGCACTTTCGGATCTGATGAAGTTATCTCTTTCTGGCGGTCGAAACGGTGAAATTCCGCACCTTTCAAATGAATTTTGTACCGTCTCTGAGCATCCCATATCGAAGAAAGCACAGGATTATAGGCAAAAACTGAATTTGTATCAATGTCATACAGCATAAGGACGGACTCACATGCTTCAGTGGCACGTTTTTTTTCTTTGACCGGCAGAGAGACACGATTGAGAGAAGTTATCGCACTCCAACAGATGACACCGGTGCCGATAATATTGCGGTTAAATTCGGTTTTGAACAGCAATTCAGGTATTTCGTCTGTAAAAGGATACATCGTGCGGTTGAAAAGAGCCTCAAACTGTTCTCCGGGAAAAACAAAGTCAGCAAATCCGTTCAGCATCGGATAAAAATGCCGCTGTGCATGAGTCCAAAGCTGCTTGTTTTTTGCATGAGCAAGTCTGACGGTACGTTTCAAAAGTTCACGTTTGTGCAGCAGTGAAAAAGTTTTTATATCTCTGCCGAATTTATCCTTGAAGCCGCATCCGTGCAGAGTATTTGAACATGTACCGTTGCCGCACAAATCATAATAAATTGCTCCTATTGCCGTACTTTGCGGATGATTCAGCAATTCCTGAATATTGGCAGTATAAAATTCTACCATCGAAGTTGCATTGCAAGTCGGTAATGAATTGTATTTTTTGCTGACAAATGTACCGTCTTTTTTGTAATGGCGGTAACTGAAGGTATAACCTGCATCACCCGGAATTTCCCAGTATTTGGCAAAATAAACCGGCTCTTCATTAACCGAAGTCATAGCATCTGCCATCCCGTAAACGCCCTGTGCATTCGGACGTCCGTCACGGAAATACTGACCAAAACGCCAGTTAGGCTTGTAGGTGGAATTGCCGGTAAAAGCCGCTCCGCCGTGCTGGGTCAGACGGAAACCCGGATATACATTGTCATTATGCCGCACGGAGCGGAAAACTTCCGGGAACGGACGTGTCGGAGTGGCAATGAAAATTGCACTGTAAGGAACATCTTCGGGCATTTTAACTTTGCGGGTTATCAAATCAACCGAAGCAGTACCGTCTTTAAGATTGACATGATAAATCGGCTTGTCAGCATCATAAACCCAGTTTGCATCATTTGCTTGAGTGAAGGCAAAACCGCCCTTTTCAGAGACCATCCAGAGTTCAGTCAGCGAATTGTCCATGCCGTTATCATAAAAGAAATCCCCCTTTTTGCCGTTCCAGACATGGGGCCGCATCAGATAATCATGATATCCTTTTGACTGCTGCCATTCAAGTTTCATTGATTTTATTTCCGGTCTGCCTGAAATTGTCCAATCAAATTTTATCATACCGTCAAACTCAACAGTGGTATTGTATTTAATTCTGCCGCCATGGATTGCAGTTTCTCCGCTGTAAGTCACCATAGAATTTTTCTTAACGGTTCTGCCTGACTGCCAATTTTTTACAACCTGACCGTTAATGAACAGCTGCGGCGGTTTGACAAAAAGCGGTTTACCGGCAATAAAAATCTGTTCCGGCAGAGGTCCTGCACCAAAGACATATTTCCGGTTCCAGAGAGTTACATTTCTGTTATTTACAGCAAAATCTTTCCAGATTGCAGGCACACTGTCATCATCGCCTGCCTTTTTATCCATATAAGAAAGGTCGGGGCGGAAAACTTCAGCAGTTTCAGTAATTTCGCCGATAGAAGTTTCAAGTTTATATTTACCTGCAAGTTTTACATCATGCAGAAATTTTGTATTTTCTCCGTTTTTGAAATTCCATCTGCCGCTTTTTACACTTTTATCAGGACAGTAAAGTTTGTAATCAAGATAAAATTTGCCGTTTTTGTACAATTCAGCAAACTTTTCAGGCAGTGAAATAAAATCAAATTCAACCTCAATTTTATCCGTATCTTTGCCTTTACCGCAGTCAACACCATGCATTTTCATATCAAAATTGCGAACAGCGGCGGCATTTTTTCCGGTACAGAGTGCATTATACTGATTGGCGACTTCCAGAGCAGTAAGCACCCGTGAATAAATCATGCAGTCATCGACCAGAGTGACAGATTTATGCACGTCGTTATGAAAACTGTTTTTGATACCTATGAAAGATTTTGAATCAGGCACAAGATCCATGGATTTTGATAATTTTTCCGGAAGATCAACTTTGTGCTTCAAAACACCGTTTATATAGAGAGAAAGAGATTTGTCCCAACTTACGGCAACCTGAAACCATTCATTCTTTTTTATCCCGGCAAGCGAAGCAGTCGCCCTGCCCACATCGCCGTAACGATGCGGCGGTTCAGAAGAATACCAGTCAAAATAAAGCACTCCTGCATATTCATACAAAAGGAACTGCACATATCTTGCACCTTTGGTAAAACGCAGCTGAGAATAAGCAATATTACCACGGGGAGACTTGACTCCCGGCAGGTAATCTTTAGCCTGTACCCACATGGTCAAAGTTCCCTGTTTGAAATTGATATTTCTATCTGCTGAATAAATCAGACTTTCTCCTGTTTTGGGCTGATATGCCTGTTTGCGGTCAAACCCGACTGCTCCACGCAGGAGAAAACTCACATCCGCCATCGTAAGTGAATCTTTTTTGCCCTTTGCCAGATCCGCCCGTGTACTGTAATTATCGAAAGTAACGGCAAAAGTCAAATCTTTATGCTTTATTTTCTGAGCAGTCGGCACTTCTTTGTACTCCATTGACGCTCCAACGGCACTGAAAAAGGCAAAAAACAACAGATAAAATATCTTTTTCATTCACGGCATTCCTTAAAATTTATTCGTCTTCGTCCTCTTCATCTTCCTGAAATTCAAAATCATCGAACCAGATTTCACCTTCTGCAGTATTAGATGCACCGAGAGTGCAGAGCAGAAAAGCGGCTTTGTCCCATTTGAACTGTTTTTCGGGAATTTTTACAGAATAAATAAGGCGAGTCCACTCTTCGGAGGCATTTTTGCTTGTTCCGCGGACACCGTTGTTCAGGAATTGGCGTTTGGCATCAAGTCCCTGAAATGACATACTGACTTTTACGTCAGAGGCTGTACCTTTTGTTTTGTACCAAATGGAAGCGGTATAAGACTTACCGGGTTTTATCGGCAAATGATGAAGAAAGCAAATTGATTTTTTGAGCGGATTTTTCGGTCCGATAGTAAGTTTCAATGCTCCGGGAGCAGTTCTGCCGACAGTTTTGTCATGTGAACTTTTGGCTATTGTTGCGGAAGATTTCCACGAAATCCAGCCTTTTTTAGAAAAATCAGCTTTGATACTCTGTGCATTGCAGGCAAATACGGCGACGGAAGTAAGAACTATAGAGATAATTTTTCCCATTTTTCAACTCCTTTTTTATTTCAGTTTATGGGATTGCAGTAGTTGGCATTAGTGGTATAATATGAGCAGGCTGAAATTTGCTTCTTAAAGTCAGCTTCTTTTTTGGCTCCGACGTGTCCGTCAATATAAAGAACATTCAAAGTATCTTTTTTACCATGAACAGGACCGCGTTCTTCAGTACCTGCCGCACCGCAGCTTGAACTCCAGAAGTCCCAGTTATTTACCCAGCTGAAAGCCAGGAATCCGGTCTGCGAACCACGGGTTATCTCTGTATAATAAACATGACTTGAGGGATGAACTATCGTTGACGGTTTGAAATGCCAGTTATCTGTTCTGCCCCAGTAACCTCCGGCACTGTAACGTTTATCCAGATGCCAGTTGCTGCCGTAATCAACTACAATAGCGGTATGAGATTTTTTCTTTCTTGAGGGACAGGCGGTAACACCGACAGCTTCTTTGGGTTCATTGCGGAAAAACGCTTCTTCATCTACCGGCAGATACTTATTCTGTATCAAAAATCTGTAGAGAACAGCCGCCTGCGAAGTTTCTCCTCTATCATAAGTCAATGCATTCCAATCATCAAAATCTCCGGCATACATCATGTGAGTTGTGCCGATTTGTTTCATATTGGAGGTGCATTTAGCCATCCGTCCACGCTCTCTTGCAGTATTTAATGCGGGGAGCAGCATCCCTGCAAGGATTGCTATTATCGCGATTACGACGAGAAGTTCGATCAAAGTGAAATTACTTCCGGTTGTTTTTCTCATTTTACTTTCCTTTCTCTGGTTGACAATGCAATTGTTTTATGATAATGCACAGGTGCCATCCGTTTACAGAAAATTGCTGGTGTCTCCTGCGTGTTTTCATATTTTTCTATCAAAAACAACATTTCTGAAATCATGGATTTATTATCCATGACCCAATATTCAGTCTGGGTAAGATTTTTTGAAAAATTCCCTGATCCGAGAAACGCAGTCACCTTAAAATCAGGATTACTGCAGATTTTTTTCTCAAACAGCCAGTTCACCATAGAAATCGCTTCATCCGAAATATAAAAAATACCGTCCGTTTCCGGCTTGACATTAGCCTGAATTTCCCCGGCAAGCGAAATTAATGATTCCAGCGGATTTTCAGTGTTTTTGCAATTTACAACTGACATAACGCTTCCGCCTCCGGCTTCAAATTCACTGATAAACCCGTCGCGGCGGAGTTCAAAAGGTTTGTAATGCCCGGATTCATAAACCACAGTCATTGCATTGCGGCAACCGCCTGAGAGCAATTCACTGGCGGCACAACGTCCTACCTCCCGGTTATCCATGCACAAAAGCGGATAATTACAGTCCGCATTCTGTTCATCCAGCATTACCAGCGGCAGATTTGCCTCTTTCATCGAATTTACCACCGGCTCACGGATATAAGAGACAAAAATAATATCATATTTTTTAAGTTTCTTCAAAATTTCAGCGGGACACTTGTCCGGCTGATGAGGTATCAAAACAAGTTCAATTTCATAATCCGGACTCAAAAGACGCAAATCCTCCCACAAATTATAATAAAGTCCGAACAGAAAATGTCTGCTCAATTCATCACTTGCCGCACAGAAAGCATAACGCCCCTTCTGCTTGCGGGTCGGAAGAATGCGGGTCATCTGATTTTCACGGATAATTATTCCTTCGGTTTCAAGCATATCAAGTGCTTTGCGTACAGTGCCGCGGCTGACCTGAAGACCTTCTGCAAGTTCACGTTCTGCGGGCAGGACAAAATCATTACGCAAACGGAATTCATGAATCACATTATATATTCTGTTTTTTACTGTCTCACAAATACTCGGACGGGCCATATTTCATCTCCATTTTTGTACCAGTTGGTATAAATATAGCATAACAAAAAATAAATGTCAAGCTGCAAAAATAAAAAAAATGACAATTTTTTTACAACTTTATATTCTGTAAGCAGCCATTTTATTTGACTTTTTCCGAAAGTATGCTAATTTATACTTTGTAAGATTTTTAACAAACTTTATATAATCAACATGACTGACCCGGAAAAAAATGCTTATATTCTGATACGCCGCAAGCTTGCCTCAAGCCGTGCGGATATTGCCCGTATGCTCGGAGTCAGCCGTCCGACCGCCTCAAGTATCGTGCAGTCACTCATTGACGCAAATCTGATCGCAGAATGCGGCAAAGGAAAATCAAACGGCGGGGCAAATCCGATTGCTCTGGCAGTCAGAAAAAATCATGTTTTCACTGTCGGAATAGACCTCGGCTATACCGACTGTATGTCGGCTGTTCTGCTGGATGCTGCCGGAAGCATCATCGCTGAAAAAGAGGTAACTTTTTCATCTTCAGAACTTTATGACCTTGCAGAAAAAGCATCTTCAACAGTTGCTGAATTTTACAAAATCCATCCAATCAGCGGAACTGCCGTCGCATTGCCGGGTATCGTGGATGAAAAATCCATGACCGTCCTGAAAAGCATCAACCAGAATTACTATGGCGATACGATCAAAAAACTGCTTGAAAAAAATCTTGATATGCCGGTAACTGTCGGCAACCGTTCACGCATGGCGGCTTTTTCCGAAGCCTTCGGCGGTGCAGGCGACAAAGAGAATGATTTTGCCATTATCTCGCTCGGCAAAAGCATCGGTGCCGCCTTCTGGAGCGGCGGCAATATTTTCAACGGCAGCAGCTGTGCCGCAGGAGAAATCAGAAATATGCGGCTCAAAAACGGAGAAACTTTTGAAAACAATCTCGCTCCGGAGGCAATCGGCAATATGACAACCGACGAAATCGCCGCTCTCTGTGCTGACGGACTTGTTCAGCTTGCAGATATTATGGATCTGGAACTTCTGATACTGTCGGGCAGATTCGCCGATTTCGGCTATCCTTTTGCCCGCAAACTCGAAAATATCATGTCATGTCAGCATCCTGTCAGAGTGCGTTCTGCCCGCTTCGGCCGCTTCAGTGCCGCCCGCGGAGCCGCTTTCAAACTTGGAGAAATGATAATATAACAACCAAACAATAACAAATATCAACATTTTCAAACAAAAAGGCTCTGTACTAAACATTGACTGATAATAAAAAAAATTGAGGGGGTTCGGGGGTATAGTGAGTTGCGACAGCAACGAACGGCATACCCCTGATGTGGCTAATCCGGCGAAAGATTTGTTTCGTCATTCCGCAAAAAAGC
>JAFVUZ010000205.1 GCA_017502435.1 Lentisphaeria bacterium | reverse complement strand
GACATCAATTCAATTCTGGATGAAATCAACGGGGAGGAGGTTTGATATGGGTACTACTGCGGAAAAACTGCAAAACATTTTGAATGCTAAAGAGGCGATCAGAACTAAATTCAATCTCGCTGCTGATTTGCCGTTTATTCAATATGCCGACAATATCTCAGGCGGCACTTCGACTGATCCCGATGTTCCTTCCGGTGTCAATACTGATTTCTTCCTCTGCAAATCTTTTCAATATGAACAGAGTTATCCTGAATATTTTGATTTGAAGCTTGAAATATCCACGCAGTTGAATGATGGCAGCGGACAAGGGACGGCTTTAACAACTGATTTATTTCAGGTAAGTCCGTATTTGATAGAGTTCAACAGAATGTGGTCAAGCAAAGATTCCAATGTATCATATCAAATCAGTTATGATTTTTCCCGTCAGTTATGGGTATTGAAAGATAGTGTATCCATTATCGCTGAATCCGGTGGGCTGTTGGAAGGCTGGGCGGCAATGGACGGCAATTCAAGTATTGAAGTCACTAAAAGTACAGTTTATCCTGCGTATGAAGGCATCCGCACATGGAACGGAGCGAAAATTGTGCTGACTTCTGACGGTTACGCTGTCGATGAAACTTCAACTGAAACAATGATGCAATTTAATAAAAGCCGCATTGTTCAGGTCGGTCATATTTACAACCGTGACGCAACGATTGAAGCGGCTTGGCTTTACAAAGATCTTGAGCCGCAGGGAATATATCTTTGCACTTATGTTAACAGAAATTATTTGAATTACAATACTTTGGTCGTAAGCGGTTTTCCGGCGGATGTTTTTGCCGGAATGAAATATTACGATTGGGACAATGGCGGAGAAGTTGAAATCCCTGCTGAAATCACCGCAAGAAATCCAAACGGCACTTATACTTTGCAGAACCCCGATGCGACAAACTCTTATGACCGTATATGGAAAAGCGAAAACGGCTGTGCAATCAAGGGTAATCGACTGTATCCCGATGAGGCGTATGCTGATAAAGAACTTACTTTTTCTATCGAAAGAGAGTGGATGGAAAATGACAACGGATACCCCGTACCTGATGATTATACTTCCTATAATTGGCAGAAAAATGGGGAGAATATTGAAGGGGCTTTGGTTGCCGTTCCGGTACCTGAACCGGTGGAGCAGTATTGGGAGGGGTACAAACTTTATCAGGATGAAAACGGCAAATGGAATTATGACACCGAAACAACAAGATTGACTTACGGAGATTTCATGCCGGTTGCCGGTAGGATTTATGACGGCGGTGCATCTATGGAAATTAACAATGCGGATTTATCGGACGAGGCGTTATGGTCATGCCCGCATGATATGACCGGTGACGAAAATGCGGAATGGGTCATATCTGCCGACAGTTATTTTCAGGATAGTTTCTATGGGACAAGATTTCATTGGTACGCTTTCGATGACGACAACGGGACGGCATGGAATCCTGCAACTAACTCCCAGTCTGGCTATTTGTACTGGGTTAGTTGGCAAAATAAGAACCGTAAAGTATTAGTCAGAAGGCTTGTGGTTTGGTGCCCTGATTTCTACAGCCTTAATGACAATAGCTTTTTTGAGGGCAGTGACGACGGAGAACATTGGACGACAATCATTGCCAAAAGTTTGAACGATAAAGCCTCAAAAATAGAATATATAGACGGCTTGCAGGTTTATACTATCGACTTGCCGGATAACGGAACATTTTACAGGTATCACCGCTTGGGTAGAGACACGGGGTCAAAACCATCTTACCATAGAATTGAAGCATTTTCGCAAATCTCGCGTGAGGTGTCGAAATGAGGGGGATGTGAAGTATGAATCTGATGCAAGTCAAAAAACTGCGTGAAAAGTGCCACGCTCTCAAGTTTGAGGGCGTGGAAGTTCTGGAACGCTTCACCGATAATGAACTGCGTATCATTTGCAACGGTATCGGTCCGGAATGGCTG
>JAFVUZ010000204.1 GCA_017502435.1 Lentisphaeria bacterium | reverse complement strand
GGTTTTGGGTTTTTGTGTTTTGCGTAAGCAAAACACGGCAATACCCCAATTATGGCGAAGTCCGGCGAAAGATTTGTTTCGTCATTCCGCAGCGTTCCACCCGCTTTTATATGCGGGAGGACGAAATGAAAATTTCGCCGAAAAACAGCCTGACGCACCCAGCCGCTGACATTCTCGCACCAGCGTCTCATCGCTCCGGGTCGTACCCGGCGCCGGGGATACAAGGGGGCGGCGTAAGCCCCCTTGTAATAAAAAATCAGTCTACGTTTAGTACACAGCGTTTTCAAAAAGGTTTTTTCCCCACAAAACAGTTTTGCAACAGCCCTAATTTTGGTTTAAATTTTGAAAAACTCTGCAGAAAAATACGATTTGATTGTTATCGGTTCCGGTCCCGCCGGACTCGCAGGTGCTTTTTTTGCCGCTGCAAGAACCGCAAAAGTCCTGCTGCTTGAAAAAGAAAACCGTTTCGGCGGCAAACTCCCCATCTCCGGCAGTGCCAGATGCAATGTAACCAATGTACTTTCTCCGGAGGAACAGGCAAATGCTTTCGGCAAAAAAGCACGTTTCCTGCTCCCCGCATTGAAAAATTTCCCGCCGCAAATGACCAGGGATTTTTTCAAATCACGCGGAGTCCCGATAGAAATAACTGACGGATTCCATTGTTTCCCCCGCTCCGGCAAAGCCTCCGATCTGGTCGATACTCTGCTGACCGGATGCCGTGACTGCGGAGTTGACTGCCGTTGCGGCATACAGGCTTCAGAACTTCTGATACAGGACGGACATATCTGCGGTGTGAAATGCGGCAAACAGACTTTTTATGCAGAAAATGTCCTGCTGGCTTGCGGAGGTAAATCATATCCCAAATGGTGCGGCAGTGAATGCGGATACAATCTTGCCCGTCAGGCCAATCATACCGTAACTCCGCTCTATCCCGCCATGACAGGTGTGCATTGTATGGAAGAGTGGCCGAAAGAATGTGCAGGCATCTCTTTTCCCGATGCAGAATGCAGTATTGACCTTCCGGGAGAAAAAATACATTGCCGCGGCGAACTTCTTTTCACTCACAACGGCATTTCAGCGTTTGCAGTGATCGACCTTGCAGGACGTATCGCACAACTGCTCGACAGTCACCCGTCTGTACCGCTTAAAATCAACCTTTTCGCCGCGGAATCCGCCGCTGAATGGCAGAAACGTTTCAGCTTGTGGCGACAGAACTGCGGCAAAAATACTGCAGGGAAACTTCTGACAGAATATATACCGAAAAAACTTATTCCGCACCTCGTTCCGCAATCTGAAACTCCTTTTGCCCGTTATCCTGCCGATGCGTCCAAGCGTCTGCTTGCCAATCTTACCTCTTTGAGACTTAACGCCGTCAATACTGAAAACTGGCACAAAGCCATGGTCACCAGAGGCGGTATCGAACTTGCTGAAGTAAATGCAAAAACTCTTGAAAGCCGTCTGATTTCAGGACTGTTTTTTGCCGGTGAGCTCCTCGATGTCGATGGTCCGTGCGGCGGTTACAATATTCAATGGGCATTAAGTTCAGGAGTTCTCTGCGGACAGCAGATAAAATAATTTCCTGTACATTTTTCAATCACAATATGCCGGAGGTTTACGCTCCGGATGCCAGACTGCCATTATTTCAATGGACGGCAGTTCAAATGCCGGAGTACAAATACGCATACCGTGCATATTTTCATTCAGACTTGATTCGGGCAGCAATGCAATTCCGAAACCTGCCCTGACCATTGCAAGCATGGAACTTTTGGTGCGTGCATTCTGCTGAAAATGCGGAGAAGTCATATCAACTGCACTCATTCGGGCTTTCAATATATCAAAAAGTTCGGGATTAACATCGCGGGCAAAAAGCACAATATCCTGATTGGCAAGCATTTGCAGAGTTATTTCATTCTTGCAGGCCAGCGGATGACTTTCCGGCATCACCAATTTGTAATGCTCCCGATGTACGATTTTGCTCTCCAATTCTCCGAGGTCAAAGCCGAACGGCCGCATATAACCGAGATCAAGAGTGCCTTCATGCAAGGCTTTTATCTGTTCGGAAGTCTCAAGTTCCCGCAATTCCAACTCTATATCAGACAAGTATTTATGGTAATGCGATAAAACACCCGGCAGTACCGTGTTCAACGCAGATTCATTATAACCTATGACCAGATGTCTGCGGCATTTGAAAACTCTCTGCTGCAGATTTTTCTTTGCCAATTCTGCACGCTTCAGCACTGCTTCCGCCTCTGCAAGAAAAAATTCCCCCGCCTCTGTAAGTTTCACGGAACGGCTGCTGCGTTCAAAAAGTTCAACTTCCAATTCATCCTCAAGTTTGCGTATTGCCACACTCAAAGGCCCCTGCGTCATATGCAGTTTCTCCGCCGCCCGTCTGAAATGCAATTCCTCCGCAACCGTCACAAAATACCGTAAACTTATCAGTTCCATTGATTTATATCTCCTGAAATTGATTCATAAATAATATCAATTAATATACATTGAAATATTGAAAAAATCAAATAAGGAAATATATTCATTCAAGTACCAATTGAAAAACGGATGTTTTGCTGTAAATCACAACAATTTTCAGCCTGCAAACTCAACCTTAAACAAAGGAGAAAAATATGAGAATTGACAAAATTGAAATGTATCGTGTCTGCAATCCGATCAAACGTCCCTACATCACTGCTTTCGGGTCTCAGAATGCATTCAATTCAATTGTTGTAAAACTGGAATCTGACGGCATTGCCGGCTGGGGTGAATCCTGTCCCGGCGGCGGTCCTTTTTTTTCATGTTATAATGACAAAAGCTGTTTTTCCATTGCCAAAGATTTTATCATTCCCAAAATTCTGCATCAGGAATTTGAACATCCCGACGAATTGACTGCTTTGCTTGAACCTTTACGCGGCAATGAATTTGCCAAGGCGGCATTTGATGTTGCTTTGTGGGATATATGGAGCCGCAAGCAGGGGATCTCTTTCAAAAAAGCGATTGGCAGCACACAGGAAAAAGCCTCTATCGGCTACTGCTTCGGAGTCATGAAAGATTTTGACGAACTTATAACCGGCATTGACAAAATGATTTCCATCGGTTATCCCCGCATTAAACTCAAATTCTGCCCCGGCTGGGAATGCGATATGCTGGATGCGGTCCGCAAAGTCTATCCCGATTTGACCATTCATATTGACTGTAACAGTGCATATACTCTGGATGATATTGATATGCTCAAGTCTCTTGACAAATACAATCTCGCCATGATCGAACAACCGCTCATGCACAATGACTTGATCGACCATGCAAAACTGCAGAAAATGATCGATACTCCGATCTGCCTCGATGAAAGTATCTGCTCTCTGCAGGATGCACGTCAGGCAATCGAAATCGGAGCCTGCAAATTCATCAATATCAAATACGCCCGCGTCGGCGGTATTACAAACTCTCTGAAAATCCATGATCTCTGCGGTCAGACCGGAACCGGCTGCTGGCTCGGCGGTATGGGAGAATCCTCTCTCGGCACAACAGTTGTTGCCAATCTTGCAACACTGCCCAATGTAAATTATCCCTCCGACATTTCTCCGGCAGATAAATTTTATGTTGAAAACCTCGGCAACCCCGTACTTCTGACAGATCAGCCCGGAACTTACACCATGCGTGATAAACCGGGTCTTGATGTTGAACCTGACTTTGCAGTGCTTGCAAAATATAAACAGGAGGAATTTTTTGCATGAAAAATTTAAAACAGACTTTGATTGCTGAAATTGAAGCAAAAAAGGATGAAATTTCAGCTATTGCCGATTTCCTGCTGAAAAATCCTGAAACCGGCTACAAGGAATTCAAAACTTCCGCTTTTGTCAGAAATGAACTTGAAAAACTCGGATTACAGGTCAAAACCGACCTCGCGATCACCGGGTTGCGGGCAGATATTGACAGCGGCAGGCCCGGTCCAAAAATTGCCATCATGGGCGAACTTGATGCCCTGCCGGTTCCCTCGCATCCTTTTGCCGACCAACAGACGGGAGCGGCTCATGCCTGCGGACATTTTGCCCAGCTGACCATGATGCTGGCGGCGGCAAAAGTTCTGGTACCGGTTATTAAGGAATTAAGCGGCTCGATTGCTTTTATCGCAGTGCCTGCCGAAGAATTTCAATCTCTCGAATACTGCCGCAAACTCATTGCCGACGGCAAAATAAGTTATTGCGGCGGCAAACCTGAATTTATTAAACAGGGGGTTTTCGATGATATTGACATGGTTCTGCTCATTCATGCAGGACATGATACTTTCACACCGGCAAGTTTCAACGGCTTCTGCATGAAACAGATAATTTTCAAGGGCAGAGCCGCTCACGGCGGTTTGAGTCCGTGGGCAGGTATAAATGCCGCAACCATGGCACGTCAGGCATTGAATATGATCGACGGTCAGCGTGATACTTTCAATGACAAAGACAGTGTGCGTATCCACGGTATCATTTCCGACGGCGGCAATGCGGTAAATGTTGTTCCCGCACGTGCGGAACTCGAACTGCAGGTGCGTGCCAAAACTCCCGAAGCAGTCAAAAGTGCCTGCAGCGTGGTCGATCGCTGCGTCAAAGCCGCCGCCATGGCTTTCGGCGGCAGTGTGGAAATCCACAATCTCGGCGGTTATATGCCTTATCAGGGCTGCCCGGAACTTAATGCGGTCCATGCAGAAAATTTGAAAGAACTCTGCGGCGGTGTCCTCGGTGATTTCGGTCACAGAGGTTCTTCGACCGATATGGGAGATGTCAGTATGCTTATTCCGGCGCTTCATGCTTATTCCGGCGGATTCAGCGGTTCGCCCCATGCCAAAGATTTTGTCATGGTTGACTTTGAACTTGCCTGCATTCAGGGAGCCAAACTCCTGGCTATGGATGCAGTTTCCCTGCTGGGCAGCAATGCGGAAAAAGCCAAAGCCATTGCTTCTCTGCCCAAAATCATGGATAAAAAAACATACTTTGAATATAAAGAACTTTTAAGCTCAAGTGAGGAATTTGATTATGATCAAGCGTGAAACTCTCGTTGAGGCGATGTACAACGCTATCCGCCTCGGTGCAACCAAAATGCCGCCGGATATCCGCAAGGCTCTGCAGAACGCCCTTGCCGAAGAATCCGACCCCATGGCAAAAAAACATCTCGAAATAAGTCTGCAAAACGCCGATATGTCCGAAAAAGGAAACGGCCTCGTCTGTGCCGATACCGGGTTCCCCATGTTTTTTGTCCACATCGGCAATAAAACTCAGCTCGAAGGCGGATTCAGCATCATTCAGAAATGTGCCGAAGAAGCAACCGCCCGTGCCACCGCCGAATGCTTCCTCCGCCCCACCATGGTTCACCCGCTCACCCGCAAAAACCCCGGCGATAATATCGGCCCCGGTATGCCCAAAGTCGAAATCTTTTTCGACCGCGAAGATGACAGTATTGAGATACTTGCCGCTCCCAAAGGCGGCGGTTCTGAAATTTTCGGCACTTTCTACCGCATGATGTTTCCCGCTGACGGCGAAGCCGGTATCAAAAAATTCGTCATCGAATGTATCAAAGATGCCTGCTATGCCGGTAAAGTCTGTCCCCCCGCCATCATCGGCGTCGGTATCGGCGGAACTGCCGATTTGTGTATGAGTCTCGCCAAAAAAGCAGCTCTTCTCCGCCCCATCGGTGAACATCACAAAGATCCCGAAGTCGCCAGACTCGAAAAAGAACTTTATGACGCCGCCCGCAAACTCGGCATCGGCCCCATGGGGTCACGCGGCATAAATGCCGTTCTGGCCATCAACCTCGACATCGCAGTAACCCATACCGCCGCACTTCCGGTCGCCGTCAATGCTCAATGCCTCGTCGGCAGACGCTGGATCGCCAGAATCGACTCTGACGGCAATATTGATTATACAGGAGACTTGAAGTGATGATATTTTGCGGGAAGAAGGAAAATTTTGAGGAAATTTTCCCTCTTCCCACACCCATCTCTCTTCAAACCTTTTAAAGTACTTGTGTATTCGTAATGCTTGCTTAAAGGAAGATTGCGAATGTTAAAAAAAGAGGAATTTATAAAATGAAAGATATAAAACTTCCGATGTCAGCTGAAGATGCAAAATCTTTGAAACTCGGCGAAATGGTAACGGTCAGCGGCATGCTTTTCACCGGCCGCAGCCGCTTCCATATCCGTGCTGCCGAAAATAACGTTTTCCCCCCCATTGATTATGAAAAAATCAACTGCTTTTTTCACGTCGGCCCCGTCATGCGGCAGACAGATGACGGCTGGGAAGTCGTCAGCTGCGAACCTACAAGTTCCATCCGTTTTGAACGCTACGGTGCAGATGTCGTCCGCAAATTCAATCTGCGTACACTCATCGGCAAAACCACCATGGGCCCCCGTACCGCTGAAGCCCTCCGTGAAGTCGGCGGCGTTTACCTTACCAAAATCGGTTTGAGCGGCAATGCACTCCGCGGGCAGGTCAAAAAAGTTCATGACGTTCATTTCCTCGATGAACTCGGCAAAACTGAATGTACCTGGATTTATGAAGTTGAAAATTTCGGTCCCTTCTTCGTTGCCATCGACTCCGACGGCAGAAACTATTTTGAAGAACTTTCAAAAGATGCTGAAGCCAAAATGCCCGCCATCGAAAATGAACTCGGCATTCCCCATGATTACGAATATACTGAGGTGAACGGATGAAAAAGCCCATTCGTTATCTCTCCCTTTGCGGTTTGCTGGGATACGGATATTCGCTTGTCAGCCTCAAAAACGCCCTTGATTCGGAACTGGATTTTGTCGGCGTTGACGGAGGTTCAACCGATCCCGGTCCTTATTATCTCGGCAGCGGCAAAGGTTTTGTCAAACGCCTGCAGGTCAAACGCGATCTCGCACTGATTCTGCCGGAAATCAAAAAACGCAATATTCCCCTCATTATCGGCAGTGCCGGAGGTTCAGGTGCAAAACCGCACGTTGACAGTGTTCTTGATATTATTTCAGAAATCGCCCGTGAACAGTCTTGTGAATTTAAAACTGCGGTAATTTACTCTGATCTGGATGCGGATTTTATGAAAAAAGCCGCCGATGGACATCTTTTTTCCTGCGGAGGTTCGCCTGCTTTTGATGCTTCAATGGCAGATAAACTCTCCAATCCGGTCGCACAATTCGGCACAGAGCCAATCATTGAAGCATTGCAGAAAAATGTTGATGTCATTGTTGCCGGACGCTGTTGTGATACAGCGGTTTTTGCCTCTTATCCGATTTGGAAAGGTTATAACCCGGGGCTTGCCCTTCATGCCGCAAAAATTGCGGAATGCGGTGCTTTGTGTGCCCGTCCTGTCGGTGCAAATGATTCGCTGGTTGTGGAAATCGGCGAAGATTATTTCACAGTTGAGCCGCCCAATCCGGAACGTGTCTGCACGCCGGATTCAGTTGCGGCACATTCTCTTTATGAACAGCCTGATCCAAACTGTTTCTATGAACCGGAGGGTAAAATCGATTTGAGCGGCTGTACTTTTGAACAAATCGCTGAACGCAAAGTCAAAGTCACCGGCAGTAAACTTGTTCCCGCAGAAAAAGAGACAACTAAACTTGAAGGAACCCGCCTTGTCGGTTTCCGTGCCATTACCATTGCAGGTATGCGTGATCCTTCCGGTATCAGACATATTGACGAAATTGAAAAAGGTGTTCGTGGTGCAGTGGCTCATTCTGCTGATTTTGTCAGAGAAAATGAATATTCTCTGCGTTTTCTCCGTTACGGATTGAATGCTGTTACCGGTGATAATGAAGCTCCGGATGTCATTCCGCGTGAAATCGGTCTGGTTATTGAAGCAATCGCCCCTTCTCAGGAACAGGCGGATGCACTTATCGGACTTGCCCGTTCCAAAGCCCTGCATCAGGGTTTTCCGGACCGCAAAGCAACTGCAGGCAATCTGGCATTTCCGTTTTCGCCGTCAGACTTTTCCGGCGGAGCGGTCTATGAATTTGCCCTCTATCATCTGACGGATCTCAAACTTGAATTTAAAGTCGAAACCATGGTGATAAAATGAAACTTTATGATATTGCATTTGTCTGCCGCAGCAAAAACGCAGGGCCTTTCCAAGTCACTATCGATTTGATGTTCAAAGATTTGGAAAGTTACAAAAAGATTATGGACTCTGCCGCTTTCAATGTGGAGAAAATCGGTGAACTTTATAATGTCGCCCCCGCCGATATTGCGATCAAACCTTTTGAACGCATCCTGACTGTCAAAGTGGTTCTTCCACGCAACAGTTCATCAGGTTCGTCCAAAGATACTGACGTTTACGGCAGTCAGCAGCATTTTCCGCTTGCCAATCTGGAAATTTAAATAATCTTCCTGCACGCAAGCTATATGGAGTTTAAGGATTAAAAAAACGGGGGGTTAGGTATTGCCGCTTTTTTGCCTACGCGAAAAAGCTAATACCCCAAGCTCCTCAGTTTTTTTTAAATTTTTATATGAAGCCTGAGTTTTTAAACTCCTTAAACTCCTTAAATTCTCTAAATTCTCTATCTCCACGCAATTGGAACAGAGACTTTTATTTATCAAGAAATGCAGTAATAAAGTCTGACATATTGACTTTATTCACGCAATCCTTGTGGAGAACTTTTTTGTCATGAAGGTTTGCAAGCGGAGATGGAACTTCCGTTCCGGATACTGCGGCAAGTTTATCCAGCATGGCAAATTCGTCTGCCTCTGCATCCCCGTCAAGTGCAGGAAGAACAGCGGAAGCAAATTTATACGGAGATGCGGTTGAAGCAATAACGCACGGAGTTTCATCGCCGGTGGCTTTTTTGTACTGTTCATAAACATTGACGGCGACAGCGGTATGAGTATCGCAAAGATAATGATATTCGTCAAAAAGATTTTTAATGGTTTTGGCGGTATCAGCATCATCGCAGTAACCGCCGAAAAATTCCTTCTGAAGTTTTGCAAGGACTTCATCGGTAACTTTATAAGATCCTTTTTCTTTCAAATCTTTCATCAAAGCGGCAACTTTTTCCGGATCATTGTCGTAAAGATGATAAAGCATACGCTCAAGATTGGAAGAAATCAAAATATCCATTGAAGGACTGTCGGTCTGATAAAATTCACGGTTGCGGTTATATTCACCGGTGGCAATGAAATCGGTCAGAATTTTGTTACGGTTTGAGGCACAGACAAATTTAGCGATCGGAATACCCATGTTGCGGGCATAAACAGCAGCAAGAATATTACCGAAGTTACCGGTCGGAACAACAACATTGATTTTGTCGCCCATGGCAATTTTGCCGTCTTTTACCAAATCACAGTAGGCTGAAACATAATAAATGATCTGCGGAACCAGACGGCCGAAGTTGATTGAGTTGGCAGATGAAAAAGCCATTTTGCGGTCAGCCAGATATTTTTGCATATTGCTGTCGGAGAAAATATTTTTGACTCCGGTCTGGGCATCGTCAAAATTACCCTCAATGGCACAGACGGCAACGTTTGAACCCTGCTGGGTGGTCATCTGCAGTTTCTGCATGGCACTGACGCCGTCAACGGGATAAAAAACGATAATTTTGGTTTTGGGAACATCTGCAAAACCTTCAAGAGCGGCTTTGCCGGTATCTCCGCTGGTGGCAACAAGAATAACTTTCTGTTCATCGGGGGCGACTTTGGCAGCTGCAGTGGTCAGCAGGTGCGGCAGTATCTGCAACGCCATATCTTTGAAAGCACAGGTCGGACCATGCCAGAGTTCCAAAATGTGCAGTTTATCATTCAAAGTACTCAAAGGAGCGGGAACATCATTGTCAAAATTGCCGGTGTAAGCATTTTCAACGCATTTGTCGATTTCTTCTGTTGTGTAATCATTGAGGTAACAGGCAAGAACCTTTTTGGCACGTTCCTTGTAGGACATATTGACAAGCTGTTCCAAAGTCTGCTGATCAATGGCAGGAAATTCGGACGGAACAAACAAGCCGCCGTCTTCAGAAATACCTTGTGCAACAGCCTGTGCTGCGGAAACATTTTTATTCGCTCTGGTACTGGTAAAAAACATAAAAAACTCCTTTTGATTAAAAAAATAAATATCGTTCTATAATATACTTTAAAATCCGGAATTATCAAGAGCATTAAATATCCGTTTTCAGGAAATTTGCCGCTTTTGTCACCATGACAGAATCATCCCCTGACGCAAAATTGCAGCTTCTCAGAAAATATACGGCAGACCGCCGCCGAGAATCGCCGCAATTATCATCAGCTGAAGCACAGAAAGTTTGGTAAATCTATGCAGAATAAAAGTCAGTACAAAAATAATGACTCCCGACAGAGAAAATCCGAATTTTTCAATATTGCCGTTCCATAATGAGGCAAAAGGAGCAGTTAAAACTGAAGTTTCAGCAAAAAATATCACCGCCGAAAAAATAAGTCCCAGCGTTACGGCTCTGATCCCGCCAAGAATCCCTTTGAAATACTTGTTGTCACGGATTTTATTCAGCGAATAAACCAGCAGAATTATCAATACCAATGACGGCAGAACCACTCCGATCGTCGCACAGAGCGAGCCCCAAAAGCCGCATTGCTGATAACCGATGTAAGTTGCCGCATTCAAACCGATCGGCCCCGGCGTGACCTGTGCCAGTGCGATAAGATTGGCAAATTCATCTCCGCCGATAAGTTGAGTACGAGTCACAAGTTCGTATTGAAACAGCGGAATCATGGCATAACCGCCGCCGAAGGTCAACAGTGCGATTTTGGCAAAAAGAAGGAACAACTGCAAAGGTGTCATGTGTTTTTCTCCTTCTTTTTAAGGTTGAAAAGAGTTATTGAAACATTTACTGCCCCTAATACTCCGCCTGCCAGAATGACGTAAATCAAATTAACATCGGTAAATATCAGCAAGAGAAAAGATATTACAGTCAGAATCACAGCGAAACTGCTTTTGCATATAGTCTTGCTCATTTTTATCGCGGAAGTCAGAATCAATGCGGAAACTGCAGCACGCACCCCCGCAAAAGCATTGTCGATCACCGGCCCGCTCAAATGAGTCATGACCATTGCAATCAGCATGATAAGGATAAACGGAACTGTTACCACTCCGAAAGAGGCGGCAACTGCACCCGGGATACCTGCCATCCGCATACCGATAAAGCCGGACATATTGACGGCAATAATTCCCGGCATGGACTGCCCGAAAGCAACTGTATCAACAATGTCTTCAGGGGTAAGATCTCCGTGCGGCGGAGTGAAATATTTTTCAATCAGCGGAATCATAGTTAAACCGCCGCCGACACTGACAGAGGAAATTTTGACAAAATTCCAGAAAAGTTTCCACAAAATGCGATAATTTTTTTTCATAGCAGTTTTATTTCGTAATTTTAAGCGGCGGAGCATCAAGTTTAACTGCCGGCTGAAGTTTGATCAGGGTTTCACTGCTGAAGTTTTCAACTTTGCTTTTGCGGGGCATAACCGGAGTTGTTGAGGCGGTGCTGTCATTTTTGTATCCTTTGGCAAAGAAATATACTCCTGCTGCAATCGCCAGAATTACGACCGTGACAATAATGGCAAACAATGTCAGAATATAATGCAGTTTATGCTCATTTTCTTCACTTGTTTCATTGAAAATTACAACTTTTTCCATATCGTCAGGCAAATCGATTTCCATACGTTCCCTGACTTTGGCAGTCATGGCATTTATCTCTTCCTCTGTCAAGTGATAAATTCCTCCCAGACGGCGGATGTAAGCAATAATGAATACTTCCGGAGGCAGATTTTCATAATCTTCACGTTCCAGAGCGGCAAGAAAATTTTCCTTGATACGCAGTTCTTCAGAAAGTTCTCCAAGTGAAATGCAGGCCGTTTCACGGAGTTTGCGGAGAGTTGCACCATAGTTTTCAGGATCTATCTCCACATCCGGACGGCGTATCCTGTCTATGCGGCGAACCTCAACAACCGTAGTTTCCGGCATTGAATCAGCAGGAACAGCCTGTACAGTTTCAAAAGGTTCCTTTTCCTGATTGTCAAAAGCAAAAGTTACAGGCAAAACGCTTTTTTCTGCTTCGATTTTTTCCTGCAAATTACGGATTTCGTCATCCGTCATTTCTCCGTCATTTTTAACTTTATTTTCTGCAAAAATGTCAGGATGCAGGTCTTCTGAACTGAATTCTGACGGATTTTCTGTTTCAACAGTTATTTTTTTATCCGTCAAATTTTCCTGCACTGCATTTTCTGTATTGTTTTTTTCTGCCTGACTTACAGGCTTTAAATCAAAATCGTCAAAAAGGTCGTCTGTCATATTATGCTCCATCTATTTCGTCAAAAACCAGAACCTGCCGTTTGTTTCCGCCGGTGCTCGGCGGCCCGATGATGCCGCGTTCTTCAAAAATGTCAATCAAATTGGCGGCACGGTTGTAGCCTATGCCCAGGCGACGCTGCAGATAACTTGTACTTGCCTGATGGCTGGAGAGAATGACTTCCAGAGCCTGCAAAGTAAGTTTGTCATCGCCGGGCTGTGAATATTTCTGCACCAGAGGTGCGTATTCCTGAGACAGAATATCATCCATTTCATCGTCAAGTTCAGTTCTTGCTTCACCGTTGCGTAAAGAACTTGCCGCCATCGCCTCTTCAGCTTCGGCTTCTGGTTCTTCGTCAATGAGGACGGATTCGTTGAATTCCTGCGGACGCTGTGCGGAAATGAAATTGACCACCTGCTTGATGTCAGCATCGTGAACCATCGCCCCCTGAACACGTTCAAGTACGGATGACCCGACAGGGGTATAAAGCATATCTCCTTTGCCCAGCAGCATATCAGCACCGACACGGTCGAGAATAACACGGCTGTCAACGTTGGCGGTAACTTTAAATGCAATGCGGCAGGGCAGATTGGTTTTGATATTGCCGGTGATGACTTTGGTCGAAGGACGCTGAGTTGCAACGACAATATGGATTGCGGCGGCACGTGCTTTGGCGGTAATGCGGTTGATGGCACTTTCGACTTCGACTTTAGCTTCGGTCAGCATCAGATCGGCAAGCTCGTCAATGATGATGACGATATAAGGCAGTTTCCGCGGCATGGGTTCACCGTTGCGGTCAACTTCACCTTCTATGATCGGGCGTTTATTGAAGTCCTTGACATCTTTGACGCCGGCATCCGCGATAAGGCGGTAACGGCGTTCCATTTCATTGACTGCCCAGCGGAGAGCGAGCGGAACTTTTTTGTAATCGTTGAGAATGGGTGTTATCAGATGCGGGATCTTTTCGTAGTCCTTAAATTCCACGACTTTGGGGTCAACCATTATCAAACGGAGATCATCGGGTGAGAAAGTGAACAGCAAACTCATAATAAGTGTATTCATACATACACTTTTACCTGAACCGGTCTGACCTGCAATCAAAAGGTGCGGGGCTTTGGCAAGGTCGAGAACCACCGGCTGACCGGAAATATCTTTGCCGAGAACAATAGGCATATTGGCTCCGCTGTTGAGCCATGCGTCACTTTCCATGATCGAGCGTGCGTGAACGGCGGAACTTTTTGCATTGGGAACTTCTACGCCGACGGCGTTTTTGCCGGGAATAGGAGCGAGGATACGGATATCTTTGACCTCAAGGTTCATTTTGATATTGTCCTGCAAACTGGTGATACGGTCAACTTTGACACCGGGTGCAAGAGCGATTTCGTAACGTGTGACACGCGGGCCGGTAATATGACCGCTGACGTAGCCGTCAACTTTGAAACTGTCAAGAGTTGCCTGCAGTCGTTCTTTTTTGCTGTTGATTTCAGCCAGATCCTCATAAGTTGAATCATCGCCCTTGCTGAGCATATTGATATTGGGGCGGGCGTATTCGGTATTGAAAACGGATTTTTTGCCCTTTTCACCCTTGACAGAAATGTTGACTTCGGGATCAGTGCTGCGGTCTTCATCTGATTCAGGATTTTTTTCAGACGGCAGCAAGGACGGCTGAACGATAGTTTTTTCCTCCGGAATCTGCACCTGCTGAGATTGCTGTGGGGCTTGAATTCTTGCTTCATAAGCGGCTTTTGCTTCGGCTTCGGCACGGAGTCGTTCAGCTTCACGTTTTTCCCCGGCCTTCTGCTGAACATTTGCCTCATGGCGTTCTTTCATTGCCTGCAGAGCTTCACGGATGGCGGAATTTTTGCCGGATTCGGGAGCAGTTCTGTTTTCGGCAGTTTTCTGTATAAGTCTGATTACAACGGAGTGCCAGTCTGAAAGATAAACTATCAATATCCCGCCGAGCAGCAGCAGATAACCGACAATGGAAGTTCCGACGTAACCGATATATTTACGCAGAATACCGGGAGAGACCGGCGGTACAATATCCGCTCCGGGAGCGGCAAGAAAATGTCCGATCATTCCGCCGGGAATGGCTTGCTGCGGAACATCTTTTCTGCCCAGCCCCAAAGCATCAGTTGCATTTGCAAACGGTTCGGGATTGATGGCAAAAAGCATTGCTGAACCGAAAATCACCAGTATTATTCCTGTCCAGTACAATTTTCTTTCCCACGGAATGTTCCATAACAAATGACGTACTCCCCAGAGCATTATCAGAATGACAGCGACATAACTTGCCAAGCCGACTGCCCGGAAGAATACGAGAGAAATCCCGGCTCCTGTTTCGCCGATGTAATTGCTTATCACTCTGCCGGTTCCGAAATCATCCGGAGAATAAGAGATTATCGACAGCATAAACAGAATCGACAGCACAAAAGCCAGAATATACCGCAGTTTGAAATTGCCTGCAGCTGCAGAATTTGTAATTTTTTCCTTTTCTTTATTCATATTCAATCTTTTAAAACAAAGTACATAAGTTCATCTTTTTCCAACAGTCCGAGTCTGCCGGAAGGTGCATTTTTTTCACTGTATGTTTGAACATCATCCGCTTCAATACCGGGGCCGCAGACTGCAAAAGGTACAGGTTCTGTAGTATGCAGACGTTTCAAAATCGGTACGGGGTGGTCAGGCAGAATGACGAAACGGACATCCTGACCTTCAAGTTTTTTCATAACTCTGCCGACCAGACGGGAGTCAAAATCTTCAATAGCTTTGATCTTCAAGTCCAGATCGCCAAGATGAGAAACTTCGTCAATGCCTTCAACGTGGAGATAGACAAAATCATGATCTTTCAATGCTTCAACAGCGGCATCGGCCTTGTTTTCATACGCCGTATCAATAAAGCCTGTTGCTCCCTCAACCTCAATAACATCCATATTGGAGCAAATACCGATACCTTTGATAACGTCAACAGCAGAAATGACAGCACCTTTGCGGCTGTATTTTTCTAAAAACATCGGGAATGCGGGTTTATAACCGGGACTCCAGGGCCAAATACGGTTGGCAGGGCATTCTTTGCCCTGATTCAGCGGATGATTTTCGAGGAAAACTCGGGCCTTTTCGTAAAGGTCACGCAGAAATTCAACGGTGTATTCTGCTTCTTTGGTCAAAGGTTTGGGCTGGATTTCATATTCGTCAATGCCGTGAGATGAGTCGGGCTTGGCATAATCGACATCCTTGCTGAACTCTTTGCCATGCAGGACGAGCAGATTTCTGTAACTTACTCCGGGATAAAAAGTTACCTTGTCTGAACCGAATTCCTTCTGCAAATCGGCAATGATCTGTGAACTGACTTCATTTTCAATATGCCCTGCAGAATAGTCAAAAATTTTGCCGTCTTTGCCGACATTGATGATATTGCATCTCCATGCCACATCGTCGGGACCGAGCGGAATTTTCTGACTGACGGCCTCAATGGGGCCGCGTCCGGGGTAATTTTCTTCGGGCAGAAAGCCCATGACGGACATATTGGCGACGTCACTGGAGGTCGGCAAACCGGCTGGGAGAGTGCGGAACAGACCGCTGGCACCTTTGCGTGCGATAGAATCCATAGCCGGAGTATTTGCATATTCCAGCGGAGTTTTGCCGTTCAATTTTTCCAATGGCTCATCTGCCATTCCGTCTGCGAGAAAAAGAATTGTTTTCATTTTATCTTTCTTGTTTATCAAGTTCTATTAGTTGTTTAAGCAGCATCATTCTGCCTTCGGCGGATGGTTCCTGCCGCATGGCATCAGTCAGCTGCTGTTGTTTTTTCTTTTTATAAATCTGCTTTACCAATAAGATACAGTCTTTCATGATTTTATCAACATCATTTTCAGAAATTTTTGTATCTTTCACGCAAAGTTTGCTGATTTCGGGGTTTTCCTCCTCATGCAGCATCGACGAAAGCAGTTTGTAGCAATTGTCATGATCTCCGTAAAGTGCCTCATTGAGCACCATATCGAGAGCTTTACCGGAAAAGCCGGATTCCTCCAGCACTCCCCGCGGCAGAATTTCCGCCATTTCCCGTGCTTTATCGCAGAAATTGAGTGCGGCTTCAAGCAGCAGAAGCATGGCTTTATTGTAATTTGCCGGATATTCAGGTTTGGGAGCTTGCCGCTGAAGTTTTGTTTCATCAACAGCAGAACCGCTGAAACGTCTCTCCTCTGCCCGGTTTATTTTGGCAAGTTCCGCCAGCATCGCATCATAACTCAAGTTGAACATTTCTCCGCCGCGTTTGAGATAAAGTTCACGGGTCATTGCGTTTTCCACCAGTTTGACCAGATTCAGAAATTCACCTGCCGCCTGACTTCTGCCGTTGACAGATGAAAAATCATATTTGGCACGCATGGCACGTTCAAAAAAGTCCAGCCAGTTCTCCGCTTTGTCAACTGCTCCTGCGATGGCATCCGCCCCTTCATTTTTGAAAAGTTCATCGGGGTCCTTGCCGCCGGGGAAGCGGATAACTCCGATCTCCATATCCAACGGCAGAATAAGTTCTATCGCCCGCAGAATCGCTTTCTGACCGGCACTGTCGGAGTCAAATCCGAGCAATATTTTTTGCGTACTGCGTTTCAGTATCCTCGCCTGTTCAACAGTGAAACCGGTTCCCTGCGGAGCAACTGCACATTGAAATCCTGCACGGTGCATGGCAATCACATCCAGCTGACCTTCGCACAATATCGCCATATTCTGCGTTCTCATTTCAGGACGTGCAATCGGCAGAGCGTACAAAATATTTCCCTTTTTGAAAATCGGAGTTTCCGGAGTATTGACATATTTTGCCACCGGAGCATCTTTTTCCAGAGTTCTGGCACTGAAACCGACGACTTTGCCGTTTTCGTTCCAGATCGAAAAGGTCAGACGCCCTTTGAAATGGTCATAAAGTGTACGTCTTTCATCATTTCTTCTGACAGTACCTGTGGCGACCATCTCATCATCAGAAAAGCCCCTTGAACGGGCAAATTTCACAGCTGCATCCCATTCGTCAGGTGAATAGCCTATCCTGAATTTACGTATTACATCATCAGGAATACCGCGGTCATGAAGATAATCCAACGCACGTTTTCCACTGGGGGAAAAGAGAGATTTTTCAAAAAATTGAGCAAATTCTTCACTCAAACGATACAATCTTTCCCGTTCATCGGCACGTTCACGGCCGCTTTTGCCGCCTGCATCATAAGTAACTTTTTCAGGGATAATCACTCCGCATCTTGAGGCAAGCAGATGCACTGCATTGGGAAAATCAACATTTTCACGTTCCATGACGAAACGGAAAACATCTCCGCCTTTGCCGCACCCGAAACAATGATAACTCTGACGGTTTTCATTGACAGTGAAAGAAGGAGTTTTTTCCTGATGGAAAGGACAGAGAGCCTTGTAAACACCGTTGCCGCCGCGTTTGAGATGGACGTAAGAACCCAGCAGGTCAACAATATTGACCCTGGAACGAATCTCCTCTATTATCTCATCGGGAATTGCACGGTTCATGATTTACTGCTCCTGCTGTCAACGTGAGCGGGGGATGATTTTTTTCAATCTGCGTTCGACTGATTTACGCAAAGATGCAAATTCCTGTTTTGAGGCACTCTGTTTCAGAAAGAGTTTATATTTGCTTACAGCCATTGACGGTTTGTTGTAAAGGCAGTCAATGGCAACCGCAAAATTATAATTGCTCAAAATTTTCTGCCCATCATAATCACGGAAAGCTCTGCCGAAATTAATGATCGCCTGACGTTTGTCACCCCTTAAAGCGTAAGCATGACCGAGCATTGTTTTTCCCTCAAAAGAGTTGAGTATTTCACTGTCAAGAGAATCTATTTTCAAAAGATAATCCAATGCTTTGGGTGAACGCAGTGAAACTGCCAGATTGGCAAGCAGAATCAATGTATTTGTATCATTTTCCTGCAAAGCATAGGCTTTTTCCAGATAGCCCATTGCCTCTGCTGCAGTATCTTTGTTGTAACTGTACAAACGCCCGACAGTATATAATGCCGCAAAATAATCCGGTGCCAGTTTCAATGCCTGCAACGCAGAATCCATTGCCAGTGTGCGGTCATTGCAGCGTTCTGCCATCAATGAACGCATCAGCAGCGCATCAACATTGTCAGGACTCAGAATGCAGGCATCACGGGCAAGCATGAGAGCATCAGAATTTTTGCCGTTTTGAGCCTCTTTCGCCGCCAGCTGCAGAAAAGTTCCGGCATCTTTGGCTTTTTTTGAACAGCCGATAGAGAAAAAAGCCACTGCCGCAGCTGATAAAATTATGACTGTAAAGGACTTACACTTCATATTCATTGCCTTTTTATTCTGCTTTTCTGTCAATGCGGCCGGCGATTTTTGCTGCAATTTCAGCCATTTCTCCGTCGGCATATGAGAGCTGACGCCAATTCCAATGGAAACCGTCCTCTATCCAGCGGGGGACGATGTGCAAATGGGCGTGCATAACCACCTGTCCGGCGGCAGTGCCATCAGCAAGATGCAGATTGTAAGCATCAGCATCAAGTTCACGTTTGAGAGCAATACCGATGCGGCTGCCGATTTTCATCATGCGTCCGGCAGTTGCCTCATCGACAGCGGCGACAGATTCGTGGTGTTCTTTGGGGATTACGAGGACGTGCCCCTTGTTGATGGGGGAGATGTCCAGAAAAGCATAAACGAGTTCATCTTCATAAACTTTGGCGGAAGGGATTTCTCCGGCGATGATTTTGCAAAAAATGCAGTTTTCCATTATTCACCTCATTTCATTTCAAATTTTCTGCAGACCGGCACGATTTCAGAAGCCTTGCCGGTATTGTAATCATAAGTTATCAATGCTCCGTCCAGACGGATGATGCCGGACTCAACAACGTTCAGCCTTGAAGGCATTCCGCTGGTGAATTTACGGACAACATCTGCAACTTCACGGCCGAGAACCGAAGTATCCGCTCCGGTCATACCTGCATCCGCCATGAAAGCACAGCCGCCGGGACGGACGACTGCATCATTGGTCTGAACGTGAGTATGAGTACCGAGGACAGCAGTGACTCTGCCGTCCAGAAAGTAACTCATGGCAATCTTTTCGCTGGTCGCTTCGGCATGAAAATCAACCAGAACAGTTTTTACTGTTGCAGGAAGCGATTTCAAAATATTGTCAACACATTCAAACGGACAGTATGCGGAATCTTTCATAAAGACTTTGCCGAGCAGATTTATAACAGCGATTTCGCCGCCTGCGGGGTTGCGGAAAATACCGAAACCTTTACCGGGCTGAGTTTTATGCAGATTGGCGGGCCGCACCAGATTGGGAATTGAATCTATTTCAGCATCAAAACCCTTCTGATCCCAGATATGGTCTCCGCCGGTAAAAACATCCACAACTCCGGACATTTCTGCAAGGCAGCGTTTGGTCATGCCGTTGCCGCCGGCGGAATTTTCCGCATTGGCAACGACAAAGGAGACTCCGAATTCACGGCGGAGTTCAGGCACAAGATTACGGACGGTTTCGCGGCCGCCTTTGCCTACAATATCTCCGATAAAGAGCAGTTTCATTACTTTTTATTTCTCCGGATCAACGATTGCAAACATGAGATTGATTTCAAAAACAACTTTGCCGTCAACTTTCATAACGCCCTGACCCTTGCCGAAGCGTGAAGATTTGCCGGTGGGCAGAGTCAATTCGCAGACCAGCTGGTCGCCGGGATAAACAGGAGCAAATGATTCTGCATGGTCAATAGTCATAAAGTATCCGAGTTTACCGGCATTTTCAGGACGCGAAAGCACAAAAGCACAACCTGCCTGAGCCATGATTTCACAGAGAATTGATTCAGGCAGGACGACATAATCATCAGGACAGCCTTGGAAAATTTCTTCATTGATTGAAAGATTTTTGACAGCTGTAAGTTTGGTATCATTTTCAATTCTTACAACATTGTCAACCAGCAAAAACGGATAGCGGTGCGGAATAAGTGACTGGATTTTGAGAGTATCCATCAGAGTATCTGCACATTTGTCATATTCGGTGAAGAGTTCAGGCATTTTGGCGGGCATGATCTTCTGACGGATGGCAAGAGTGATAGTTGCTTCGCAAGTGACGCCGTTTTTGTTGGAGGTGCGGCATTTGAGCACAGCTTCGGAGTTTTCTATTGAAACGAGGTCTGCTTCGACAAGAACTCTGTCACCGGGAGTGACGGGGTTACGGAATTTGACCTTTTCCGCTTTTTTCATGTAAATATTCTGGGCTTTGACGGGAGTAAGACGTTCAATGACGAGGATTTCCGCCAGCTGTTTCATGGTTTCGACCTGCAGAACTCCGGGCATGATGGGCTGCACGGGAAAATGTCCCTGAAAGAAAAGCTCGTTCATGGTAACATTTTTGACTGCGGTTGCACGGGTTTCACTTTCCAGAGCGACACGATCCAGCATCAGCATGGGATAACGATAGGGTAGAAGTTGTCGGATTTCTTTAACATTCAATACTTTAGCCATAATAAACTCCTTTGTTTTTATATTAATTCTGATCTTTTAAACTCTGCTGCATCATACCTGCAAGTTTGACATTGAAAAAATGTCCCGGTTTAATGGCAATGACATCGGCTTTGACACGGCGTCCGCACAGATAAAGGTCGCCGATAAGGTCAAGTATTTTGTGACGGACGATTTCATCCTGATGACGGAGTTCCTCTTTGCAGATGATCGCTCCGTTGTGAATGATTGCGGCGGCATCCAGACTGCCGCCTTTGCACAATCCCATACCGATAAGCTGACGCAGATCGGAGAAATTAACAAAAGTTCTGGCTCCGGCAATCTCTTTTTCATAAGTTTCCGGAGTTACATCCAACGAAAAATACTGCGGATCGATCGGACATCCGATAAAAGATGCAGTACAGGCAATATGCAGTTTATCACCCGGAAAAATTCCGATATGAGTATCTTCATGACGGACATAAAAAGGTGTTTTTACTTCATAATAAAGGGCTTCTGCATCCTGCTGGACGATTCCCGCCTCTTTTACCAGATTGAAAAATCCGTTGGCACTGCCGTCAAGGATCGGCGGTTCGGTTCCGTCCATATCAACGATACAGTTGTCAATACCGAAAACGTGCAGTGCGGACATGATATGTTCGATGGTGTAGACGGCACATTTTTCATTGCCGATGGTGGTTCCTCTGCGTGCGTCAACGACATTGGAAGCCAGAGCTTTGACTTCCGGTTTACCGGGGAGGTCAATACGGCGGAAAATGATGCCGGTATTTTCTTCTGCAGGGTTCAAAGTCAGCGTTGCCCGCACTCCGGTATGAAGTGCGATGCCGTTGAGAGAGACCCTTTTGGCGATTGTTTGTTGTTTTTCCATAAATTTTTCCATATTTTATGTCATTTTATGACTTTTTTTATTGCAAAATCACAATTCATCGTTATAATATAAACGGTATCTTTTCAAATGCAAAATAATTTTTACTTTTTATGGAAAAAAAACTTAAACTTATTGCAATTACCGGCCCGACAGCCACCGGTAAAACTTCTCTGGCAGTCAGACTGGCACGTTTTTTTGACGGCGAGATTATCAGTCTTGATTCCCGCCAGCTGTACCGCACCATGGACATCGGAAGCGGCAAGGACCTTTCCGAGTATGGAGAAATACCGTATCATCTGATAGATATTGCCCATCCGTCGGAAACGGTTGATCTCGCCCGTGTATTGTGTGAAATCCAGATTGCGATCAAAAAAATCGCTTCAAAAAATAAAACAATTTTCCTCTGCGGCGGCACTGCACTGTATCTGGAAAGTCTGTTGAAACGCCGTACACTTGTTCTTGAAGAGGAAAATCCCGAACTCCGTGCAGAACTGAATAAACTTGAACTTGCAGAACTTGTCGATTTGATAAGCAATGAATATCCCGACGCATGGAATGAACTCAATGCCGACGACCGCCGCAACCCGCTGCGTATCAGAAGGAAAATCGAAAATGCCATGAAAACTTCCTCCGCCAGTGCCGATGCCGTGCCGCCGTGGATGGATTTTGAAATACTGACTATCGGAGTTTATCTCTCTCGCAATATCGTCAGGGAAAACATCAGCAAACGCCTCGATGTACGTTTCGAAAACGGTATGACTGAGGAAATCCGCAAAATCCATGATGAAGAAAAGGTTTCATGGGAGAAACTTGAACGGTTCGGACTTGAATACCGTGAAATATCACGCTTCTTGCAAGGCAAATGCACTGAAGATGAAATGAAATCACAGCTGCTCAACAAAATCCGCCAGTTCGCCAAAAGACAGGATATTTTCTTCCGCAAAATCGAACGTGAAGGTTTTCCGATCCACTGGTTTGATGCAAAAGGTGACATTTTCGGCAAATCCTGCAAACTTATTGAAACTTTTCTTGCAGACGGCCAGCTTCCTCCGCCGGAAATCATTCTGTCCGCTGTTATAAATCCGAAAAAATTATCCTGAAGGAGTCAAAATGACAAATTACAAAGATTTTCTGCCGCAAAATTCCACCCGCACCAGAGAAAATATCGAATGGGCGATTTTTTATTCTTTCAACGCTCCGGATGAGAAATCCCCCCGCACTCTCGTCGTCGGCGATTCAATAAATTTTCAATACAAAGATGATCTGCGTGAAAAACTTGCCGATAAGGTCAATATCACTTCATGGGCATCGTCCAAATGTGTCACCGATGTTACTTTTCTCAAAGATTTGGACTACATTCTGGAATATAACCGCTACGATCTTATAACATTTAACAACGGCATCCATTATCTCACCGTTCCGACCTCTTTTGAAGAATGGGAAAAAGCATACCGCAGAACACTGGAATTCATTCAGGCAAAACTGCCGGGTATTCCGCTGGCTCTGGTTCTCTGCACCGCACTTGCCGATGACGAAAAAGATGCAATCGTACAGAAACTCAACAGCATAACTATTGAAATAGCAAAAGATTTCGATCTGCCGGTCATTGACCTTTATTCTCCTATGGCGGCACTCGACCGCAAAGAATTCTGGAACGATATCTATCACTTCAAAAAGCCCGCTATCGAAATTCAAGCTCAAATCCTCGCCGACTGGATCAGCGGAAAACTTTCTGATGTCATTGCTGCCAACGCCTCTGCTTTAAAACAGGCAGGCTCCGCAACCGGTCCGTCCGGTGCAGTCCGTTAAGTGTTGAAATTATGCCATTATTGCGGCGATGACAGCGTCTGTCATTTCAGTTGTAGTGGCTTTGCCGCCGATGTCGGGAGTAATAATTCTACCGTCAGCAAGAACATCTTCCATTGCTTTCATCAAACAACCGGCGGCCTCATTTTCACGAAGTTCCTCAAGCATCATCTGAATTGCCCAGAATGTACCGAGCGGATTGGCGATACCTTTGCCTGCAATGTCAGGTGCAGAACCGTGGATCGGTTCAAACATACCGGGATATTTGCCTTCAGGATTGATATTGCCGGAGGGGGAAATACCGATACTGCCGAGCATGGCGGAACCGAGGTCAGTCAGAATATCGCCAAAAAGATTGCTGGCGACGACAACTTCAAGTCTTTCCGGATGCATGATAAAATATCCTGCAAGTGCATCAATATGCATCTGGGCGGATTTTATATCTGCATATTTTGCCCGTACTTCATCAAAAATTTTATCCCAGAAAACCATTGAATAATTGAGGGCATTTGATTTGGTTGCACTCAGAACATTGCCAAGATTATTACGTTTGGCATATTCAAAAGCATAACGGATAATGCGTTCTGTTCCTTTGCGGGTGAAAATTGACTCCTGAACGGCAGTATCTGCATCCATTCTGCCTTTTCCGCAATATTCACCTTCAGAATTTTCACGGACAACAACAAAGTTGATACGGTTGTCTTTCAAAGGAGAATTAAGTCCCGGCAGCAGGCGGATGGGACGCATATTGACATACAAATCAAAACCGGTACGTATGGGCAGCAGCAGATCACGCAGAGAAACATGGTCAGGAACTCCGGGAAAGCCCACAGCTCCAAGCAGAATTGAATCACAATCTGCAAGGATCGACAATCCGTCCTCCGGCATCATACGTCCATGTTCAAGATAATATTTACAGCTCCACGGAAGTTCATTGAAAGTAAATTTGAAACCGCCGTGCTTTTCAGCCAGAGCATTCATAACGCGGCATCCCTCGCGGACGACATCAACTCCGATACCATCGCCGGGAATAAGATTTATACGGTAATTTTTCATATTTGATCCTCTTTATCTTTGAAAATATCAATTATTATCTGTAAATATACATTCAAAACCCCAAAAAATCAAGCAGTAATCAACAAAACTTCCGCAGAATAATCATTACAAAACGCTATGTTCCCAATATGGGGAGATAACTTATTTTGTGTTTTTTTGCAGGGGCTTACGCCGCCCCTGCACCCGGCGCCGGGTACGACCCGGTGCGATGTGACGCTGGCGCGTGAGTGTCAGCGGCTGGGTGCGTCAGGCTG